>NZ_FMUD01000006.1:0-207676 GCF_900100825.1 Agrobacterium sp. DSM 25558
AAAAGACGACATTTTGCCTCCGGCAAAAGTCGGGTAGAGGCGACAAATCCAAGGGGATTTGCGCCGGTAGAGGCGCAAACTCCAAGAGTTTGCTCTGGCGCGATAAATCCCCTCGGGATTTACGCTGAGTAAGACGACATTTTGCTATGCAAAAGTCGGGTAGAGACGCAAACTCCAAGAGTTTGCTGTGTCGGTATTTGCAATAGCAAATACCTGGTAACGCGGGGTGGAGCAGCCCGGTAGCTCGTCAGGCTCATAACCTGAAGGCCGCAGGTTCAAATCCTGCCCCCGCAACCAAAAACAAACAAATTTCAACCATCAAAAGACAGAATGCCAATCTCCTCACAATAACATTCGAGAAGACATTTGCGACGCGCATGGGGGTCGATCTTGCACGAAGCAGGGTAAATGCGAGTTTCTATACACCTTCCTCTCTTAAATATAAGCGGTGCGCGCCTTACACCTTGACGCGGTCTTCGGGACCATTTCGACAATCACGTTCGTAACAATTTTCCTCGTGCGCTCGTCGAATGGTTTAGACATACGCGGTAAAGTTCGGCCGGCATATTTCGAGACCGCGATCTGGGGGAGAAGCACTTCCGTCTGAATGCCGCCCTCGATGATGTGCGCGGGTGCGGCTGCCTGAATGACGCCGTCTTCATTTTTGACGGCATACTTCGGTCGGCGGGTGACGATGACGCGGAACTTCGCCGGTACGACGTCCAGTCGCTCCGAGACGTCTTCTCCGATCAGCACCTTCTGTTTGCCGATGTGTTCGGGCAGTTCATCCGGCTCGCTCCAGATGAGGCGCAAAGCCCTTGCGCGGTCGCGGCGGACGCTTTTCAGTATTGGCGGTACCCTTGTTCACCTTGGCTCGGATCGCCGCGATGCCGGTCTCAATTTCCTCGAAGACAAAAGCCTGCTGCTCATCATCGATGCCTTGAGATCCGAGCTTTTCCGATCGCCGGCCAAAGCGGGCACGATCGAAGGCTTTCAGGATCTGGTTCAGTCGTTCGATGAGCTCATCAGCATCGGCGTTTCTGGCTTTCAGGTCTGCGACCTCGCTCTCAAGAGCATCGGTGCTCGCTGCCTTCTCGACCATGGCAAGGACTGTGGCTTTTAGCATCTCTACATCATCCGGAAGCTGCAGATCGGGCGGCGTCATAAGGCCTACCAAAGCATATTTTACTCCGGATTTCCTGCCCTTTCAGACGGTTGATTCACTTTGCCGCAAGCATTTGCGCAACAATCTCCGGCGGCTTCACCCCCACCGAGCGCACCCGTTTCCAGTCCATGCCGTCAACGAGCGCCATGAGCTGGGCATGGTTCAGCTGGACTCGGTTGTGCCCGCGGCCAGCAGAACTGCGCCTTCTCCAACCGTTTCGAGTAGAGGCAGACCCCGGATCCATCCCACCAGACGATCTTGATCCGGTCGGCCCGTTTGGCCCGGAAGACATAAAGCGAGCCGTTAAACGGATCACTGCCAGCATCGCGCACCAGCGACAGCAGGCTGTCCGGCCCTTTGCGGAAGTCGATGGGATGGCTGGCGAGGAAGACCTTTACACCTGCCGGGATCATGCTGAGCGAACCGCTCGGATGTCACGCTGCAGATGCGCTTCTTCGACATGCCGACCGGCCCGCACGACGATACCGTCAATGTCGATCTCGACGACGGGGTCGGGGTCGGGGTCAGGTGCGACGCTCTGCGGATCAACTGCCGCTGCTGCTTGTCCAGGCTCATCACTGCCCAATAGTTCTCTACGCCAGCGGTAGAGTTGAGACGGCAAGATCCCGATCTGCCGCGCCACTGCGACAGGTTCACACCGGGCTGACAGGCCTACTCAACCGCTGTGGCCTTGAATTCGTCGGACCAGAACCGTCGCAACTGTCGCGGCGACCCGTCAAGGCGATCGGGCACCGCCTCGATCATTCGCACCAATCCAAGGCTAGCCGCAGGTCTAGACATAGATCCTCACATTGAGAGAACTCGTATGCCCGAAATTACCCTACTCAGCATCAGCCGCGCCAGATGGGGTCTCCTTGCCGCTTACGCTGCTCGTGGCACCCGGTTTTTCGAAATCTGGTTCGCCATCATGAAGCGTAAACAGGAAGCACATTGCGTTGTCGTTGAACCTTGTAAGGAGATCCGCCGTCATTTGCTCTCTCGCGGTTTTCAAGTCATCGAGGCTGGCGGGCTGTGTCATCATTCCCCAGCACTGCGAGGGAGGGCCTGAGCAACTCGTGCGGTGGCCGCCGGGAACTTGCGACATAAATCAGGATTGTCCGAAACAACGCGTCGGTCAGTCCCTTTTTCATAGAGTAGCTTTTCGTCAGACAGATCACGCGGATGCTGAAGGTCAACCGCTGCATGCAGCTTCCCGCCGAACAGATCCTAGGACGATTCGCATCTCGGCCAACCCGACCGGTGCCTCTCGCGATAGGAGAGGTCTCCACTTTCACCTGCGAGCGTCACTACTGGAGGGGCAACGCTCCTAGCAAGGTAGAATTCCATGCAAGCCCTTATCGACCTTATCACACGCGCTGGTCACTGCCAGCTGGATGTCGCGCTCTACACCCTGCTGCCGAACGAGGTCGCGACGACGATCGTCCTGCGCTTTCTTGAGGTTTACGGCGTTTTAGACAGTCTGGTCATTTGGCTTATGTTTGCTCGTCAAGTCTAGATGGCCGTATGGCGGGAAAAAAGCGAATTTATTCATCATAAATGTTTCTCGTATAACCTTCCTCCTTCAATCCTTGGGTGGAGCAATTTAATGATGAAGCACACTACGGTATCCACGCGTCTCTACACGCTTGTCGCACTGTTTCTCGTTATAATGGCCGCCGCTCTCACATTTAGTCTATTTGAGAGTTACCGTGGGTTGCAGCGGGAACGGAAGGCAGGCCTTGAGGCGATGAACCAGACGGCCGTCGCTATTCTCGAGCAATATTATCGCCTGGAGCAAAACGGCACATTGTCTCGCGAGGCCGCGCAGCAACAGGCCAAAACCACGATTGCAGCCATGCGCTACGGCAGGGGAAGCGGTTACTTCTGGATCAACGATATGGGTCCGAAAATGGTGATGCACCCTATCAAGCCTGAAATGAACGGCACTGATCTGAGTGCCAACAAGGACCCCAACGGCAAGTTCCTGTTCGTGGAATTCGTTAATACCGTCAAAACCAGTGGCAGCGGTTTCGTTGATTATTACTGGCCAAAGCCGGGTGCGGCAGACCCCGTCGAAAAATTCTCACATGTTGCCGGCTTTGCGCCATGGGGATGGGTCGTCGGCACGGGTGTCTACGTCGATGACCTCAAGGCAGCATTCTGGAGCGAAGGCTTGCTCTATGCGATCGGCTGTATTGTCTGCGGTTTGGTGGTTCTTGCCGCCGCTGCCGTTGTGGTTGGGAGCGTGACGCGCCCGATTGGCCAGATCAGGGACAGCATGAAACGAATCGCCGATGGTGATGGCCAGGCTGAGGTTCCGTTCGCGAACAGTCGCAATGAAATCGGCGCCATGGCCAACACGCTTCTGGTACTGCGCAATTCCGTCAACGAGCGCAGTGAATTGCAAGCGCGCGAGGCCGACCAGCAGCGCACATTCGAGGAAACGCGTCGCGGCAATGAACAGACGCTGCGGTCCGCTTCTGATCGTCAGGCCCATGCGATGGGCGAGATCGGCCGGGCGCTGGAAAGCCTCGCTAATGGTGATCTGACGGTTCAGTTGAAGGACATCGGCGCAGACTATGAAAAGCTGCGTTCGGATTTCAACCGTGCTGTTGGCGCATTGCATGAGGTGATCCACGCGATTGCCCACACGAGCCATGTCGTCAACGACAGCGCATCCGACATCAGCCAGGCGACGGGTAACCTCTCACGCCGTACCGAACAGCAGGCGGCGGCGCTTGAAGAAACAGCGGCCGCACTCGACGAGATCACCGCCACTGTGCGGACCGCTTCCGAGCGCGCCAACGAAGCCCGCCAGATGGTGACGGAGACCAAGGACAGCGCCGGTCGTTCCGGCGAAATCCTTCGCAATGCCGTTTCGGCCATGGGCCGCATCGAGGATTCGTCGAAAAAGATTGGCCAGATCATCGGCGTCATCGATGAGATCGCCTTCCAAACCAATCTGCTCGCGCTTAATGCCGGTGTCGAAGCGGCACGTGCGGGTGAGGCGGGTCGTGGCTTTGCTGTTGTCGCGCAGGAGGTGCGTGAACTGGCGCAGCGTTCTTCCAAAGCGGCCAAGGAGATCAAGACGCTGATCAACAGTTCTGCGGAAGAAGTGGGAGGCGGCGTCGCACTGGTGCGTTCCACCGGCGATGCGCTCAACGAGATCATGTCTCTGGTCAATCGTGTTGACGGCCACGTCAACACGATTGCAACGTCGGCCCGCGAACAGGCAACCGGGCTGCATGAAATCAACAGCTCAGTGAACCACATGGACCAGATGACCCAGCAAAATGCAGCTATGGTGGAAGAGACGACGGCCGCAAGCCAGACACTTGCGGAAGAAAGTCATCATCTGCGTTCACTGCTGTCCAGATTCCAGCTTGGGGACAAGACGGCTGGCGGCATGTCCCGCGCTGCCTGATCTGAGCCGAGATAAACCTCAACGGGCGCGACTTGCTGCGCCCGTTTGCCGTTACCGGCCATAGTTATTTAACGCCCGCGGATTTTTGGTCCAATCATAAGGTTTAGTTCTTCTAATTTTAACTGCAGCACCACCCGACTACAGGAAATGGAACTGTGTCTTTGCACGAGGGCCTAGCGCGAATTCGACGCTAACTAAAATGACATCTGGACGCGTCGTTTGAAGAGGGCCAACTTGTTCGCGGGTCAACATTCTTACTACTCATCAAAGCTTGTCTCTCAAGGCCAGTAAGGCACCGCAAATTTCCGCTATTGAGCTGGCAGCGCAAACCGGGCAGAAGCGATATTGTGATGTTGATCGGCTTCGACTGGTCGCTCTGATGTGCCATATGAAGCTTCACCACAACAATCATCAACGCCATTAACTATCGCGCTATATTTGATCGCAGAGATTAATCCATACGGCCATGAAGATCGGGCGGAAGACTCTTTCTAATCAATCCCTTCGCCGGATTTATAACTGCTGGTCGCGAGTGCTAATCCCACCAAGAGCTTAAAAGCGCTTCGAGCGGAATATCGACACTCTAGTCTGGAAATCGTCATGCAATTGCATTACTGTCTTGCAAATTGTGGGAGATAGTCATGGCTGCAAACGCTCTTGTACAAACACGCATTGATTCCGAAGTTCGGGACCGTGCTTCCGCTGTGCTGGAAAGCATGGGCCTCACGGTATCTGATGCAGTTCGTATCATGCTCACCCGGACTGCCAACGAGGGCGCGCTGCCTCTTGAACTTTTATCGGGCAGTGAAGCACATGACGCTTGGTTTCGGACCAAGGTGCTCGAAGCGTTGAACGATACTCGACCGGATTTATCGGACAACGAAGTCGAGGCGCTCTTTGCCACACGTCGAGCGGCGGCCCGCCTTAAAGCTGGTGTACCAGAAACGTGAAACTGACTTGGTCTGCGTTTGCCGTGTCGTATCGCGACGCTATTTTCTCACACATCGAGGCAGATAATTCTACAGCAGCCATATTGATCGATGAACGGATAGTAGTCGCCGCCCATCGCTTGCTCGATTTTCCTGCCAGTGGGCGCGTGGGTAGAATTGCCGTGACACGCGAACTCGTCATCAATGGTACTCCTTATGTAGCCGCCTATTTGATTACCGAGACGACAGTTCGAATTCTTCGCGTACTCCATGGCGCGCAGGAATGGCCGGAACAACTGCCGCTAAGCTGACGACTGCGTTCGCGCAGAGGCGACGGTTCGATTCCATTCAAGGCGTACCTCTAGAGACTTGGGAACATGTTTTTGCCTCAACGGATTTTTAGCGGATCAAGCTACGTGCCACCACTCTGACTGGACGCGAGTATCAACCGGTAGAGCGGAGCCGTAATTATACAGGTAACGCCTGGAATCTGGTAAGCCGAAACCTCCTTTGCACCGAGCTCCGCTGTCATCGCGCGTTCGATCGTTTTCGATCCAAATCCTGATCGCTCGACTGGCTTCACCGGGGATCCGCCTTCTCTTCGCATGCTTTTCCGCATCCAACGTCTAGGTCTTCATTCCCTACTTTTTTCTCTTCGAGCAGTTCTCGATAGGTTCTGTCAGCGTTGGGGGGGCGATGTGCAGTATCTGCGATCACCTGCGCAGTAAACGGATCCTCTTCACTAAGCCTTTCCGCATTCGAAATCACCATCAGCCCAGTGAGATCTTCACGCGTGCCATGCCCGTCGTGAATGGCTGTGCCGAAAAAAGGAGAATCACTAAATTCAATCGGCCAAAATCGCTGCTCTCCAATGCTCGTTGTTGCCGTGATGTTGCCCGCTCCTTTTCACAAGTCGTTTGCAAACACAAAAGCGTGCAACTGGTCCGAATTCTTCTTGATAGTTCGCTACGCTCATCCTTCGCGATCTCCTCGCGACCACGCCGGAAATAATTCCTTTCAACGTTAAAATATTTCATTTTTGCGCACATTCTTGAAAAATTGCTCCTCGCTGCGAATAAAACCTTTGTCTATGGTCCCGCGAAACAAGGAGCCCTCAATGTTCGCCAACGTCTTAACCAAAGTCATCGTCGGGCTTTCAATTTCGATCACGACACTGGCGGCCACGCAGGCTTCGGCTGACGCCACGCTTGATCGTATAAAGAGCCGGGGCAAGCTGACTGTTGGGGTGATCCTGTCAGGCGCGCCTTTTGGCTTTATCGATCCCAAGTCGCAGGAACAGAAGGGTTACAATGTTGATCTGGCGAAAGCGCTGGCCACCGATCTCGGTGTCGAGCTGGAAACAGTGACGGTAACCCCGCCAAACCGTGTGCAGTTTCTGCAGCAGGGCAAGGTCGATATCCTCATTGCCAACATGCAATATACCGACGAACGTGCAAAAATTCTTGATTACGTGCCGACACCTTATGACCGCGCCGGTGGCGCTGCCGTTGTGCGCAAGGATAGCGGCCTGAAGGACTGGGCTGATCTCAAGGGCAAGCCAGTTTGCATTTCGCAGGGTTCGAACTACGCCCAGCCATTGGCCGAAGAATATGGGGCCATCGTAAAGGCTCTGCCGAGCCAGCCGGAATCGCTGCTGGCGCTCCAAGGTGGTAACTGCGTTGCAGCAGTACATGTCGGAGCGACCGTGGGTTTGCTGCTTGTTGACCGCGCCGACGAATGGAAAGACTACGCCATTCCGTTCCCGAAAGAGTTGATCCCGTCCGATTCCGTGATCTGGCTCCGCAAGGACGAAGACGACACGAGGACTGCGCTCGACAATGCCGTGAAGAAGCTCCACACATCAGGCAAATTGCTCGAGATGGCAAAGGCAAACCGCTTGCTCAATACCAAGTATTTGGAGGAAGAGAACAAAAAGCTTTCTGCTGCCCAATGAGCGAAAGCCAGCGGTAAAATCTTATGAATGATTTTAATCTCACCAGCCTGTTCGTTGATCTGACGGGCAGGCTGGGTCTTAATTATGAATTTCTGGCGACGGGTTACGAAGCCCAAATTTGGCGCGATGGTTTCATTACTACGCTTTATCTTGTTGCCATCACCATTCCTGTCAGCCTGATTTTCGGATTGTTTTTCGCAGCCTGCCTGACTTCAGGCAGGCTTTGGCTGTCTGCGCCGGTGCGTGCTTTCGTGGAGCTCACGCGCAATACGCCGACGCTCGTGCAGCTCATGTTCAGCTTTCTCGTGCTCAACACATTTGTCTCCAACCTGTTTGGCGGCGCACAGAACAATCCGCTTTCACCTTTCTTCTGGGTGGTTTCCGTGGTTGGGCTGCATGTTGCGGCGTTGCACGCGGAAGCTATCCGTGGCGGCATCGAAGCCGTGCCCTCCTCGATGATCGAAGCGGCACGCGGTATGGGCTTCAGCCAGTTCGAAATCCTGCGTTTTGTACAGATACCGCTCGCTTTTCGCGCTTGCCTGCCAGCCATCGTCAACGGGCTCATCAGCCTGGTAAAATCAACAACCGTGGGCAATGCCATCGCGGTCAGCGAAATCACCTATGCATCTATTATGGTGTGGACACAGCGCGACAATGTCGTCGAGCTGATGATTGTCCTTCTCGCCTTTTTCAGCCTGATCAACTTCCTGATCGCCCGCGCCGGCTCGTGGGTGGAGCGCAGGCTCGCCATTCCCGGATATGGGTTTTGAGCATGACATACACACACGCAATCAAAACAAGCAGCCGTGTTCTGCGCTATGCCGGTTTCGTCGCCATGCCGCTGCTGGTTGTCGTATGGTCTCTCGTAGACCTGACACTTGGCAAGGAACTGCTGGACTGGATTCCCTACCTCGCTTCCGGCTTTTCGATGAATATCGTGATCGCACTCTGCGCGACTACGATCGGGACCACGGCTGGCGTTCTGCTCGGTCTCATGCAACTGGCACCTTATTGGTTTATTTGCTGGCCAGCGGCCATCTACGTCCAGATTTTTCGCAACGCGCCAGCGCTCGTGCTGATCTTCGCCACCACCTATATCTTTCCCTTTGAGATCGTCTTGTTTGGCAACTATCTGCCATTCCCCGATTGGATCAAGGCGGTAATAGGTCTTGCTATTCTTGCCAGCGCCTACATCGCAGAAATCACCCGCGGTGCCGTCGTTTCCATACCGACGACGCAGTGGGAAGCGAGCAAAGGGCTTGGCTTTTCTCGCATGCAGGCCCTGCGCTTCGTCATCCTGCCGCAGTGTGTGCGCCGCTCGCTGCCGCCATGGATGAACGTCGCCTCTTCGATTGCTATGGGCACATCGCTGGCATCCCTTGTCGGCGTTCATGAATTGATGCACGCGGCAACAGATGCCAGCACCGCCGTGCGCAGACTTGATTTCACCATCATTGCCTATGTCGCAGTGATGGCTGCCTTTTTCACGATCTGCTACCCGATCGCTCGGCTTACCCGCCGCCTAGAACAGCGCTTCAACGCGGGCTGAAGGATTTTTGACGATGACTGCATCTACAGATACCGCGATCGTAAAACTGGAAGACGTGCATCTGTCTTTCGGGAATACCCAGGTGCTCAAGGGCATAGATCTCACGGTCAACAAAGGCGACGCCGTCTCGATTATTGGCCCCTCAGGCTCGGGGAAGTCCACTCTGCTTCGCTGCATCAACGCCCTGGCTATGCCGCAAAGCGGGAGGATCACCGTAGCACGCACACGGGTCGATGAACTGACGAAGGAAAGTGAGCGCATCGAATTGCGCAAGCGGGTTGGCATCGTCTTTCAGCAGTACAATCTATTCCCGCATCTGACTGTTCTCGACAATATCGTGCTTGCTCCGACGCGCATTCTCGGTGCCAACCGCACGGCAACCGAAAAACTTGCTCGTGAATTGCTCGAAAAAGTCCGGCTGTCTGAAAAGGCTGACGCCTATCCAGGCCAGCTTTCCGGCGGCCAGCAGCAGCGCGTGGCGATTGCCCGCGCACTTGCCATGAAGCCGGAACTCGTCCTTTTCGATGAGGTGACTTCGGCGCTCGACCCTGAAACAGTCGGCGAGGTTCTATGGGTGATCCGCGACCTAATCCGCGATGGCATGACCAGCATACTCGTCACCCACGAAATGCGGTTTGCCGAGGAGATCAGCGACACGGTGGTGTTTACCGAAAATGGTCGCATAGTCGCTCACGGTTCGCCGAAGGAGATATTCCACGATTCCGACAATTCCCGTATCCGCCAGTTCGTCAGCGGCTTGTCCGGTGCCCGTGCTTCGATCCGCGATGGCGAAGGTATCTGATCATGGCCAAGACCGCATTCACAACCGCCTTTGCCAAAGCGATTGTCAAATCTGATCCGAGCAAGGATCACACTGCAATGGGCGTGGCGCGCATGGCGATTATAGATTTTCTCGCCTGCACAATCGCGGGAGCCAACGACCGCACAACGAGTGTTTTGGCGGGTGTCATCGGTGCTGATTTGCCGGGAAAGGCGATACTCGTTGGCAGCGTCAAACAAACCGATCCTCTTGTCGCAGCTGTGCTGAACGGCTATGCGGGCCACGTGCTTGATTACGACGATGTCCATGCGAGCGTGCGAGGCCATCCGACAACGGTAATTGTTCCAGCGCTGCTCGCACTCGCCGCAGAGCGAACTTTCAGCGCAGAAGCCTTCATCGCATCTTATGTCGTAGGGCTGGAAGCCATGGCGCGGTTGGGGCTTTCCCTGGGCTCTAAGCACTATGAAAATGGATTCCACGCCACCGCAACGCTGGGGCCTGTGGGTGTAGCAGCAGCAATTTGTCACCTGAACAACGCATCTGTGGAAGAGACGGCTATCGCGCTTGGCCTTGCCGCAACGCAAGCCAGCGGACTGCGCTTGCAGTTCGGTTTCGATGCGAAGCCTTATCATGCCGGCATGGCCGCAAGGTCCGGCCTGCTAGCGGCACGATTGGCAGCGGCGGGCTTCGGTGGCGCACCTGACTTTCTAGACAATCCGGTCAGCTTGTACGCCGCCTACGCTTTTGGCGCAGGACAGCCGCAATTGACGAGTGCAAACTGGGGGCGGCCATGGCAGATCGTGTTGCCGGGCTTAACGCTGAAAGCCTATCCCTGCTGCACCGCCAGCCACCCCGTCGCTTCGCTGGGTATCAACCTTCACGGTGAAGGGCTGGACGCCGAGCAAATAAACACGATCACCTTCACCTATCCGCCGGGTGCGGATGCGGCTTTGGTTGTAACGAAGCCGAGCAATGGCATTGAAGCGCGGTTCAGCGCGGAATATGTGTTCTCCGCAGCCCTGCTCGATGGCGCTTTGCGGCTTGACCATTTCGATGAACGGCCGGTCAACACGCGTATCATGGCGGTCGCCAGCCGTGCCAGCCGCCAACATGATACGTCGGCCCCGCGGATGTCGAGTGATCCGACCACGCGGTTTGTCGTGCTGGATATCGCCTTGAAAGATGGCAGCACAATCAACCGCCGCTTTGATGGCCTGCCGGGCGTTACCGATCCAACGAAAAAATTTCAAGACGCGACCGCTGGCAACTCGGCCTTTGCAGATATTCCAGACCTTGTCCGCAGCATGAGGAGCGAGGCCGATTTGGCCCAGCTTCTTTCGCTGCTTAATAAAAACTTCGTTTGACGAGAGAGTTTACCATGAGCGCCAAGAGAGAAATCCATCTGGGCCTGTTCCTTCAAGGTGCTGGGCATCACGTTTCCGGCTGGCGTCACCCGAAGGCGGAAGCAGGCAGCGAAAACTTTGATTTGTTGCGCCGCGTTTCGCAAATGGCCGAGCAGGCAAAGTTCGATATGGTTTTTCTGGCAGACGGCCTCACCAGCAGCGTGGATGCACATCCCTCGACCATCGCCCGTTTCGAACCCCTGACATTGCTAGCTGCGCTTGCGCTAGTAACAGAGAAGATTGGTCTTGCTGCAACGTCCTCTACCACCTACGGCGAGCCTTACCACACGGCACGTTCTTTCTCCTCAATCGACCATTTGAGCAATGGCCGCGCCGCCTGGAACATCGTCACGACATCCTACGCACGCACAGCAAATAATTTTTCCAAGTCGCATCCCGAGCACGACGAACGTTACGCGGTGGCCGAAGAGTTCGTCGATGTTGTACGCGGCCTGTGGGACAGCTGGGACGATGACGCCTTCGTCAAGGACAAGCAAAGCGGAGTATACGCCGACCCGGACAAGGTTCATATCCTTGACCACGAGGGCAAATATTATTCGGTCAAAGGCCCGCTCAACATTCCGCGTTCGCCACAGGGCCATCCGATCCTCATTCAGGCCGGTTCCTCGGGCCCCGGTCAGGATCTGGCCGCCCGTACGGCCGACGTAGTGTTCACCGCCCAGCAAAGCCTCGCAGAAGCTCAAGCGTTCTACAAAAGCCTGAAATCTCGCGTCGAAAAATTCGGTCGCCAGGCCGATGACGTCGCCGTCATGCCGGGCTTCCTGCCGGTCGTCGGTCGTACCGCCAAAGAAGCTGCAGAAAAACTTGCTGAACTCGACCAGTGGACAGAGCTGAAAAGCGCCATGCCGCTTCTCGAAGAGCGCATTGGCCACAGACTTGGCGAATACGATCCCGATAGTCTATTGCCGGATTTGCCGATCTCCGACCAGTTGCGCAGCCGGGCCGAACTTCTGACCGCGCTGGCACGCCGCGAAAACCTGACGATCCGCCAGTTGGCTCTGCGGGTGGCTGCCGGTCGAGGCCACCATATCGTCTTTGGCACGCCAGTCGAAATTGCCGACCGCATGCAAGAATGGTTCGAAGGCCGCGCCGCTGACGGCTTCAACGTCATGCCACCGTTCTTCCCGGAAGGGCTTGAGGATTTCACGGAGCTTGTCGTCCCGATCCTTCAGGAAAGGGGTCTGTTCCGCACGGAATACGAGGGGTCAACGCTACGCGATCATCTCGGTCTAGCGCGCCCGCCGCTCTAACGAATCCAACCCAGCCGACGACATCAATGCCGATGGCGTTGGCTGTGGTGCCGGTCTCGCATCAGTGAGGCTGGTCGTCATTGATTTGATAAGTCCAACCAACCTCCACCACGGATAACCATTAGTCAACTCGGCAACGTAACGCCGTAGGGAGCCTTCAGGATAAATAATACGCGCACTGCTGTCGCTAGCGCGTGTTCTTGAGGATTGCATTTACGATCCAGTCGCGCTGCAGCCCGCGTCGATCCACTGGATGCCGCAACCGATATCAGAACGGCAACCAGTGCGATTATCATCTTTGTTTCGAACGCTGAAATTCCTGACGAATAGCAAGATCGCCCAGTTCACTAGCTCTTTTGGCACCCGCCATTGCAGAAGCGCCAATCAGCGTCACCAATGTCACGGGAAAGCCGGCACCCGGCGACGCCTCCGGCACCAGCACTTCGCGAACGATTGACCAGCTTTGCCGCCCACAGTGCGAACAGCCTCGATCAACGAGTGATCTATCTCGCGCATGGAACTGGAATACAGGCATAACAAGGAATGACTGAGATAGAAAGCAATACGATTACGTCCAGGTGACGCCTTAAAAAGCCGAGTAGTGTTAGAACATTAAGCGCGCGAATAGGGTGACACAAGTTCAGATTCCTTCAAGGCGAGCAAATCGAAATGCAGTTTCGCGATTGGACACGCGTGAACAATCTACGCGATCATACCACTACTTAAACGACCGCATCCTCAACGGCAGCAAGGCCGCGCCGATGGCGGCAGGATCGCCTGCGGTCTCTCGGAGAACCAATTTGGCCTCCTGTGGGCCGACGCCGTAGCGATGTTCTCGCTCTGAGGGCATGTGGACGCGGGCGATCATCATCTTGCCGAGCTTTCTCGGCAACTGCCCTCCGAAGACGATGGCTTGAGGATCGATGACTGCGATGAGACTGGCAACCAATCGGTCCACCTGAGGCATTGTGTGACCAAGCCACTCTTCCACGCCGGGCCAGGTTGGATCAAATTTCTGATAGAGCGCTTCGATAGACTGTATGTCAACGCCATTCCTTTGCAGTGTTTCAATCAGATATTGCAGTGCGGGCCTCTTGGGAGATTCGTCCGGATTATAGATACCGCTGAATTCGCCAGCATTGCCGAAAAAGCCGTGAAATGGCTGGCCACCCAGAACAAGCCCTCCGCCAAAACCGTAATTGAAGGAAAGATAGGCAAAGGTCTGGCACCATGAGCCTACGCCGCGTAGGCTTTCACCGATCGCCCCGGTTGTGGCATTGTTTTCAAGCCAGACCGGCAGGCGGAACCTGTCTTCAAGTATTGGTTTCAGATTTATCAGCGACCAGTCTCGTAAGGGCTCTGGCGCATTAAAGGCGCGGTCTTGCGATACAAAAAATCCTGACATCGAGAAGCCAAGCCCAATCAGCTTTTCGCGTGGGACGCCGTGGTTCCCGAGCAAGCGTTCCAAGGCGGGAGAGAGTGCGGCTAGTGTTTTCTCCCGGTCGCTTGGGAGTATGTTCAGCTTTTCTTCGACCACGATGTCGCAGCGGAAATCAGCGATGCAGATCACAACAGAATCGGTGTTGATGGAAATGCCAAGAGAATAGGATGCTTCCGGCACCAGTTCAATGTTGGGGCTCGGCTGGCCTCGGGTGCCTTTCGGCGCAGCCCCAGTGCGCAGAAACCCGCGCTGCAGCAACCCTTCAATCAGACGATGCACCGATTGCTGCGTCAGGTTCGTATGGCCAGTGATCGATGCCCGAGAGATTGGACCATGGCGGCGGACGATATCCAGAATGAGGCGTTCGTTCTCGCTGGCCAGCGGCTGGCGATCATAGATGGAGCGCGGGTTTTGATCGATGGTCATGGACTTTGGATAGCGGCTCAACGGGGTGGTCGCAACCAGCGCACGCGCTTGTAAAAGCATTTTTCACTGGACTGTCACAAATATTACACCTTAAGTGTATTAATTGGAGCCAGTGAACACCGGGTCCCTAGGAGGAGCTACCAATGCCTATGAAATCCATTGCGATTGCCGCGCTCGCGCTGGCGATGACGGCAGCGCCTTGCCTGTCGGCAGAAACGAATATGAAAAACCTCGACTTCGATCTTGCCAAAGTTACGCGCGAGAATTTCTACGAAATCGTGGTTCCCGCTGCCAAAGCAGAAGGAACAGTCACCATGTATAATTTTGCGGGAAGCTTCGCAGATACATGGAAGGAGCTGATCACCCGGTTCGAAACAAAATACGGTATCGAGGTTGCTTACAGTGATGTGAAAGGCGACCAGGCAAATCAGCAGTTGATCGCGGTTCAGTCAGCCGGGCAGGACTCTCCCGTGGATGCTTATTTCGCCGGCGGTGGTGGTTATCCCTTGCTGTCGACCAAAGGTGTGGTGGGCAATATTCCGCTGACGAAAATACTGCCCAATATGACCAATTACGATCCGCTCCTTGCCGAGACCGTTTTCGGAAAGCCGCATGGCGGCAGCTTTCCGCTGGTCCACCTCAACCAGACGGCGATTGGTTATGACTCAGCCTTCGTGAAGGTGCAGGACGTGCCCAAGAGCTTTGATGATCTTCTTGCATGGGCTGAAAAGAACCCTAAGCGACTTGGTGTGACACTGCCTGCGAAGGGCGGATCGGGCAGCGGGTTCATCTACTCCGTTGCTCTCAACTATCTGAGCGGTGAATGCCGCAAGCAACTGACCGATTACAACAAGACTCTCCAGCAGGCCCAGGACTGGGCGATGACATCCGATTGCCTCCAACCTGTCTGGGATTATTACCGTCGTCTGCTTGCTGTCGCGGAATTGACGAACGGCAACGCCGATACGCTGAACCTGATCAACAACCAGCAGCTCTACATGGGCACGGTCTGGGAGGATCAGGTGATGAGCTTCCTCGGCACCAAGCAATTGCCGGAAACCTTCCGTCTGACGCTGCTTGAAAAAGGTCAGGTCGGCTCCGGCGACGCGATCTTCGTTCCCGCCAACGCCAAACATGTCGCCTCCGCGCTGCTGCTGATCGATATGGCGATGAGCAGGGAGTTCCAGCTTTGGAAGCTGGAAAACAAGGCTTCACGCTCCCCACGTCTGGATGTGACCAACGATTTGATGCCCGAGGCAACGCAGGTGCATGTCCTTCCAAAGGATGTCTATCCGAGGCTTTCCGTTCCGGCATTCTGGGACATGTCGACAGCTCTTGCCGAAGCACTCGATGAAAAAGTGTTGAATCAGTAACGACGTCTTGAACAGCAGGCCATTGGCTTTTTTCTGAAAGTCCGTGGCCCTGCGACGTAGGGAACAGGGAAGGAGTATCGTCGTGAGCGAACTTGAAATCCGCGATATCACCAAGGATTATGGCGCAAGCCGTGCCCTTCATCCAGTGTCCATCAATGTGGAGCGTGGTGAATTCGTCACCATTCTCGGCCCCTCGGGTTGTGGAAAATCGACGCTGCTGCGTATTCTCATGGGCATCAGCGAACAGTCCGGTGGTGAAGTATGGCTGGGTGGCAAGCGTATCGATACAGCCCCGCCAGAAGCGCGGGACGTTGCCATGGTCTTTCAGTCCTATGCACTGTTTCCGCATATGTCGGTCGCGAAAAACCTCGGCTTCGGTTTGCGTATGAAAAAGATCGCTAAGGATGAACGCGCGCGTCGCATCTCCCACGCGCTGGAGATCTGCAATCTTTCCGGCCTTACTGACCGGATGCCGCGACAATTGTCGGGCGGGCAGCAGCAGCGTGTGGCGCTTGCACGCGCGATTGTCATGCAGCCCAGTCTGCTGCTGTTCGATGAACCCCTTTCCAACCTCGATGCGAAATTGCGGGAGACGTTGCGTCATGAACTGACGCAACTCCACCGGCGGATTGGTGCCACAAGTATCTATGTGACGCATGATCAAGCGGAGGCCATGGCCATGTCAGACCGGATCGTGGTCATGAATGCCGGGCGGGTGGTGGAGGTGGGAACGCCGCTTGAGCTTTATCGTGCGCCCAAACACGCTTTTACCGCAGGTTTCCTTGGTCAGACCAACCTGCTCCACGTCAATGCCGATGGAATGCAGGCGCAGTTGCCGTGGGATCAATCCGTCAAACTCGACAAGGCGGCCATCGGGCCAGCGCAGATTTCAGTGCGCCCGGAGAACATAACGATTACAGCCGACGAGACAGGTGCCGGTACGGTTTCTGCCGTTTCCTTTATGGGTGCCAATGCACTTTATTCGGTGGAGATCGGTCAGACGGAGGTCCGTGTCAGCCAATCCGGTGCAGACTATCTGATCGACGCGGGACGCAGCGTATCGCTCCAGTTTCCTGGTGTCGTGCACCTGCTAGACGAGGGCCCGATGAAGGAGGCCGCATAATGCAGGGACTTCTTCGCGACCGGCGCGTTCAACTGCTTGTCCTGTTGGCACCCGGTGTCGGTTATCTCATCGTCTTTTTCGGCGGGCCGCTTCTATCGGCGCTGCTCGGCAGCTTCCGGCTCGAGGATGGCAGTTTCACCTTGTCGCTTTACGAGCGGATTTTCACGCGGCCTTCCATGATCCGCGGTTTGAGGACCTCGATTTATTACGGCGTCATGCCGGTCATTGTTTCGCTTGTCGTCTCGGTGCCGCTGGCGCTTCTGATTAGTAAAAGCTTCATCGGTCGCAAGCTGTTCAGCGGACTTTACAAGCTGCCAATGGCTGTGCCTGGCATCATCGTCGGCTTGATGATCATCGTCGTCTTCGAACGCGGCGGGTTTATGGATCGTCTCGTCGCGCCGCTGGGGCTGGAATTGCCGAAACTTGTGCGCGACGACTGGGGTATTGGCGTCATTCTTGCCAGTGTCTGGAAACAGATCCCATTCATGACGCTCATCATCACAACTGCCTTCGCCGCTATTCCTGAAGACATCAGATATGCGTCGCGCACAATGGGTGCCTCCCGTTTCAAGACCTTTATCTTTGTTGAGGTCCCGCTTGCCATGCCCGGCATCACGGCCGCTATTCTTCTCACATTCATCGGGTCAATGGGGTCCTACGCCATCCCCGATATTGTCGGGCCACCGACAGCTCGTCCGCTTTCGGTCTTGATGGTGCAGGAGTTCAATCAGGGCCGCTTCAATCAGGTCTATGCAATGGGAATGGTTTTGAGCCTCTTCGCAGTCGTTGTCCTGCTCGCGTATTATACGCTGACGTCTCGCATCGGCCAGACCCGGGAAAATGCCCAATGAGCGCCGTAGTAACAAACGCGATCGCCATTCCTCGCCGCCGGATATTCCAAAAAGAAGATCGACTTTGGGTCTCGATAGGACTTTACACGACGCTGGGGCTGGCCATCGCCGTCCCGCTTGCGCTTATGTTCCTGTGGAGCATAGCCGACGGCTGGTCGCCGCCGCTTGTGATACCCAAAGATTACACGATGCAACGCTGGACAAGCGTTCTGGGGGATTCCAATCTTATACAGGCTGCCTTGAATAGCATCGTGATCGCCATCGTCGTCACGTTCGCAACAGCCGCAATCGCCCTGCCAACCGCCTGGGCCATGGCACGGTTTCCTTTCCGCCTGAAGCGGATGGTGGAAATCTTCATCCTTGCGCCGATCATCATTCCGGGCCTCGTCGTTGCCGTGGGTATCGGACAGGTTTTTCTTGTGCTGGGTCTTGCGTACTCAGTGCCAGGGGTCATCCTCGTCCAAATCGTTGGCACCCTGCCACTGATGATCCGTTTGATGACGGCGGCGCTTGAAACCATTCCCGACGATCTGATCCACGCCGCGCGCTCGCTTGGTGCAGGCGCGGTCGGCATCGTCAGCCACATCATCCTGCCGCTTGCCATACCCGGCCTACTTGCCGGTGGCCTCATGTCGTTCATCGGCAGCTTCGAGGAGTTCGACAAGTCCTTCATCGTCGGCGCCCCCGTCGTCCAGACGCTGCCGATCAAGCTCTACATGTATCTTGATCCCTATTCGATGCAGCTTCCGCTTGCCTCTATCGTGTCCTTCATCCTGCTTCTTCCCGCACTCATGGTCTTCGTCATTGCCGGTCGCATTCTGCGTGATGATCTGATGGCGGCGGGCATGGGCAAAATCTGATCTCACCTCAACGCCTGATCTCAACATCTGAAAGTCGAAACTATGTCTGCAATAATGACTGCTTCCAATCCTGTCAGCGATAGCTGCAATGTCTTGTCCATCTGCTCACGGAGCAACCCGGGAATCCTGACGATAGCCCATCGCGGACTCTGGACGAGAACGGCGGAAAACTCGCTTGCTTCAGTCCGTGCAGCGATTGCCGCTGGCGTGGACATGGTCGAAATCGATACTCAAGCGACGGCAGATGGCAAGTTGGTCGTCATTCATGACGAGACGCTCGACCGAACGACGAGCGCGACTGGAACTGTCAGCGAGCTGCCATTCGATGTAGTTAGAGCGGCGAAGCTGCGAGTTGGGGCAGGGGGTGCCGACGCCGAACTCATTGACGAGTGTGTTCCCACGCTGGAAGAACTACTCGAAGAAATCCGCGACAAGATCACCGTCAACATCGACACCAAATTTACGCGTGACCTGCCTCTGGTCATTGAAACGGTGCTGCGGCTCGGCATCGAAGATCAGGTGCTTGTCAAAACGGACATCGACCCGCAAGCGGCACATTTCGATATTCTCGACGCGGACTGGTTCGGTAGAATTCCTCATATGCCGATGTTCAAAGTGCGTTCAGGCCACTTCACAGACGATCTGCACCGGATCGAAGCGCTGCATGCGCCGATGATCGAGGTCAAGTTCACAGATATTGCAGACCTCACCGCGGGTCGTAAAGAATTGGAGCGTCAGAATACCCGCCTCTGGATCAACACGCTCGACGTCTCCCATTGCCTTGATTTCAACGATACGCGCGCGCTCCGCGGTCCCGACAGCGTCTGGGGCACCCTTGCTGAAGCTGGAGTCGGTGCGATCCAGACAGACGAAGTCGATGCCTTCAAGGGTTGGCTAAAGACCCACGCAACTGTGGTAGGTCAGTGATGACGGTGCAACACGAACGGTTGGCCAAGGCTATCGCAATCATCGACGAGGCGGTAGTCTTGGCTCTCACATTCTTCCATGCGCGCATTGGCATAGAAACCAAAACCAAAGGCGTTCAGGATTTCGTCTCCGAGGCTGATACCAGTGTCGAACGCCTCGTCCGGGAGCGTCTGGATGCGGCTTTTCCGGGCGAGACTGTTTTGGGTGAGGAGATGGGTGGGCGTGCGGATGGCGCTTATTGGATCATTGACCCGATCGACGGTACGGCGAATTTTCTGCGAGGCTCTCCCCTGTGGGGCATATCCCTCGGTTTCGTTCGTAGTGGGCGACCGGAACTTGGTGTCGTCGCAATTCCCGTCCTAAAGGAGGTTTACGCCGCCGCGGATGGAACGGGTCTGCTGTTGAACGGCAGAGCAATAAGCCGCGATACATCCTTTGAAGACGTTCAAGTCATGTCTCTGGGCGATAGTGCATCGAAGGAAGCGGAGGAGGTCGCAGCGCTTAATGTTGGTCTCCGTCACGCGGGCTGGGTGGTGGAATCGATCCGTTCCACATCCATCGGGCTTGCCTTCGCAGCACGCGGTATTTTCGATGGGCACTTTCAGAAGTTGACTACCATGTGGGATATCGCAGGTGGAGCAGTTCTCGCCCGTGAAGCTGGCCTCGACGTGCGAATTGGCGTCCGCGCCCAATCAGGCATTCCCTGGATTGCTGCCGGAACACCCAAACTCATGACCGCGGCTGGCGAGTTTTGGCATGAAACTCAATAGCTTAATGCAGCACGCAGATGAGTTTGAGAAAGAAGTTTATGGGTCGACAGTTCGATTCCGTTGTCTAATCGCCTGCGTCGGATGTGTCCGACCCGGAGACATAGGTAACATCTCGTACCTAAGACATAGGTGACAACCTGGTGCCGAACGGGTTGTCGATGGTTTGCAACGTTTTCTGCTCCAAGTCGATATATCCCAGATCATACTGCATAAAGCTGACGAGCCAAATGCCGTCATCAACCTCGTTCAGGCCGAGGCGTTGTCCTGCCATGACGGTTGATATGTTGATCTTCTTGTGATGCTTGCAGATGCGACCGCAGTTGGTCACCAGAGTATCGAGATCGTGGAAGGGGTATTCGACGTCAGGCAGACCGCTATAGGGTCTTGGCGATGCCATATAGACATCAGCAGGCACCTTCATGTCGAGCGCCTCATGCGGCCGCTCGCAATTGAATTCGCTGACGAAAGCATCGAAGCGCGCCTGCTGCTGAAGGATGTTTTTGCCGGGTGGCCGGGTTGTTTCCTTCTTGAGGGTAAGATGCATGCGCTCGTGGCGGCCGTTCTGTGGCGGCCGGCCCGGCCTGATGCGCTCGATCGATAGGCCCAGCCGCAGCCACCAGACAGACAGTTTCGACAGATTATAGAGGCCATTTGGTGAGGCAAAAGGCAGGCCATTGTCGGTGCGGATCGCAAGAGGCAGGCCGCGTTCACAAAACAGGCGGTGGAAGGCATCTAGAACGCCCTGTTCGCGTGACGATGCGAAGGCTTCGCAGACAAGAAGGAAGCGCGAGGCCTGATCGGTGAGTGTCAAGGGGTAACAGTATCTGGCATCACCGAGCTTGAACTCGCCGCACCACAAATCGTTGGCAGCCATAGCTTGCGACAAGGCCGTTCCTCCGGCCCTGTGGCGTTGTCGCTTGCGGGCATGGGTGACCAGGCCGTGCCGGTCGAGAATGGCATGGACCGTGCTTTTGGCCGGCACGCGAACATCGCCGGAAAGCTTCCTGACCAGCAACTCCCTGATCTTCCTGGCACCCCAGTGCGGCTTGCTCTTCTTGGCCGTGACGATCATTGTCTCGATGGCATCGGGCAATTGATTGGCGTAGCGCACAGGACGCCGGGATCGGTCCGTCAGTGCTTCCAGACCGTCTTGCCTTGTAGCGATTGAAAATTTTGTAACCGGTCTTGCGCGAGATGCCGAAATCCCGGCATACCTCGCTCATCCCTTCGCCCTCGAGAAGCCGGGCGACAAATCGAAGACGCTCTTCCATGACCGAAGTCTCTCTCCACGGAATGGGTGAAGAAGGCGGAAGTCGATACTGGCAAGCGTGCCGGTCTACCGAGCGATGTGGCCGAGAAGATGAAGGCGCTGGAACGCGAGAACCGCGAACGTCGTCAGGCCAATGAGATACTGCGCAAGGCGTCTGCATATTTTGCCCAGGCGCCTATGGGCGAATGAATTCATTCGCCTGTCGGCGATCACGGGCCGGATTGTCTATAGCAGCATCTTCGCCGGTCAGCCTCTGCCCCCTAATATCTTCCCACCTGCGTCCAGTGAGGCGCAAATACGCATCGTTGACCTTGACGTAACTGGAAGTCTTTGTGTCACTGGTGGTGATTGACGTGGCGATCTGCGCAAACTCGAACATTTGCGTGCAAAAGCACTGGGTGCCGAAATCGTGCGCGCCTTTCCGGGAAGCGGCAGAGCTGCTCTATAACGGCCCGTGGGTTGCCGAACGGCTGGCGTCGGTCAAGGGCGTCTTCGGGACCAACGCGACAGCTTTCGATCCCACCGTGCGCAGCATTATTTCTGGAGCCACGCAGTCCAGCTCAGTCGATGCCTTCGAGGGATTTACAGGCTGGAAGCGCTTCGCCAGAAGACATTGGCTGAGTGGGAAAAAGCCGATGTGCTGATGCCGCCGACATCACCCACGATCTATACGGTAGATGCCATGCTGGAGCAGCCGATCATCAGGAACGGGCATTTTGGCCGCTACACCAACTTCGCAAATCTGTTCGGTTATGCGGCAATTGCCATCCGGGCCGGGTTCGATCCTGATGAACACCTCCCGGCCGGTGTCACGCTCTTTGGCCCGGCCTTTTCCGATGATGCCCTTGCGCCTTTTGCGGACGCGATGCACAGAGCACTTGCCCCCGGAATGGGAAGGGACACATCCGCGACCCTTGCCGATGTCTCGCGCGTTATGGAAGTGGACGACGGCTTGGTCCCGATCGTCGTCGTTGGCGCACATCTTTCGGGCATGCCGCTCAACCATGAACTGACCCGCCCCGGCGGCCGGCTGGTCAAGGCCTGCCGGACGGCAGCGGATTACCGGCTCTTCGTGCTTCCCAATACGACGTCACCAAAACCCGGCCTCATCTGCGCTCCCGGCTTTGCCGGGCCAGGCCTTGCTGTCGAGGTTTGCAACGTGACACCGGAAGCATTCGGTCACTTCGTCCAGAATATCCACGCCCCACTTTGTATCGGCAAGGTCACGCTGGATGACGGCAGTCAGGTCTCCGGTTTCCTCTACGAGCCCTATGCCACCGAAAGTGCCCGCGAGGTCACGCACCTCGGCGGGTGGCGGGCCTATATCCAGTCAATCAAGCCATGAGGTTATCAGCATGAAAGCATTCATTGGACGTTTGCTGATCTTTTGCAGAATGCTCCTGGTGGAGTTGTTGACTGCGCGGGCGAGAATGTGTCGCTCCCCGGCATCGATAGTCACTTGCTGCCAATTGCTGCGCCAACGGACGGGCGGTATTCGGGACACCATCACGAGTTACGTCATTTTTGCATGGCTGCGCTGCAATGACGTCTGTTTATTGTGCGCTAGGAAAGAGTATGTTTGTTTCATCGAAGTGATGCACCTCCTCCCGCAAAGCTTCGATTTCAGACGCCCCACTCCTCCTCCCAAGGGACGTCTGTCGGAACAGCGGCACTCCTCCTCCCAGCCGTTGTTCGGTTCTTTTCGAAAAGCCTGCCGCACCTCCTCCCGCGGCAGGCTTTTTCGTTTTAAAGAACCAAAATCTCGTAGAGCCTCGTTTTGACGTCCACCCTTTGGTCAGGATGGCTTATGTTGTGGTCAGGCCTTGAAAACCTCTTCACCACCGATCCAAGTGCTTTTGATTTCATAGTCACTGTCTAAAATGACGAAATCCGCGTCATGGCCGGGTGCCAACTTTCCCTTGTGATCTGCGACCCCTGCCGCTTCCGCCGGATAAAGGCTTGCCATGCGCACGGCTTCTCCGAAATCGACGTCCAGCTTCCGATGAACAAAAAGCACTGAAGAGAGCATGTCGATATCGGCACCGGCAAGTGTGCCGTCTGCGAGTGTCAATCGTCCGTCCTTGCGATAAATTTGGCGACCGTTCAGCGTCAGACCAGTTAAGTCCGTACCGATCGTCGACATGGCGTCTGTCACGATAAAGATCCGCCCTGGTCCACGCTTGGCGCGCAATGCAGCGCCCAGTGATGCAGGGTGGACGTGATAGCCATCGGTAATGATGCCCGCCGAAAAATTCCCCATGTCTAGGGCTGCGCCAACCAATCCCGGTGTGCGGTTTTCCAGTGGGCTCATGGCGTTAAACAGGTGCGTTATCGTGCGAGCACCCGCCTTTGCGTAGGCCATTGCCGTTTCATATGACGCATTGGTGTGTCCGAGGCTGACGATAAAGCCGCCATCCGCCAGTGCTCTCACTTGGTCTTCAGTGGTATTTTCCGGCGCAACCGTAATCATCAGTGCATTGAAGCTGTGACCGATAGCCAACAGATTTTGGAGGTCGATATCTTCCATGGGGCGGATAAGGCCCGGATGGTGGGTGCCCTTGCGAGCGACAGAAAGATGCGGCCCTTCCAGGTGCAGGCCAAGAAAACCGGGAACACCCGCGTCTTTGGCTTCCAAGCCGGCTTTAATTGCTGCTACCGTAATCTCCCGTGTATCGGTTATCAATGTCGGCAGAAGGGACGTCGTGCCGAATTTTGCGTGGGCCGCACAAATCTGCCGAATGCCCTCCACCGATTGATCGTCGTTCAGCATCACGCCGCCGCCGCCATTGACCTGAAGGTCGATAAAGCCCGGAACGATGATTGCACCATCGGTATCGACCTGCTCCAGGCCGGATGAAATATCCGTCATTGCCACGACATCCGCGATCTTGCCGCCATCAATCAGCAGGGCGCTCTCGTCATGCCAGGCAAAACCATCGAAAATGCGGGCATTGGTCAGTGCTCTCATCATGATCAGCGGGTCTCCGTGACTTTCTTGAGGGCCGCCGGAGCGTCTGGATTGAAGCCGCGCGATCGTGACCAGGCTTCAACGAAGCCATAAAATGGAACAATGAGAGCGAGTGAGTCGGTGAGGGGATGACCCGTTTCCACAAAGGGCAAACGGCGCGCATAGGCAGCGCCATCAGCCGTGATAAAGGCAAGCGCTCCTTTTTCGGCAAGGCCATCTGCCGTGGCAAGGACGGATGTGAGGGCAGCGTCACGCGCCGCAAACGTCACAACGGGGAAACGGCGATCTACCAGTGCTACCGGGCCGTGAAGAACCTCGGCACTGGAATAGGCCTCTGCGTGCATCTCCGATGTTTCCTTGAATTTCAATGCTGCTTCACTGGCAATGGCCAGGGATGGGCCGCGTCCCAGCATGTAAAGGGAATCCGCCTCACCAAGTTCAGCGGCCAGCTCATGCCAGTCCAGCGTCACGGCTTGTTTGAGTTTTTCCGGCAATTGCTGAATCGAGCGTTGCAGCTCGGTATCCACCGTCCATTCGGAAAGAATAGCCAAACCGGCAAGAACGGAGTTAAAGAAGGACTTGGTGGCCGCCACTGCAAGTTCCGGCCCCGCATTGATATCCACAGCATGAGCCGAGGCATCCGATAGCGGTGATGGCTGCGTGTTGGTCAGCGATAGTGTGAGCGCACCCGATGCGGCTGCCGACTGGGCGAGCGCGACAATGTCAGGGCTCTTGCCGGATTGCGAAATCGAGATTGCCGCAGCCTGATCGAGTTTCAGCGACTTGTTGTAGATCGAGGCAAGAGATGGTCCGATGGAAGCCACAGCACGACCAGCCTGCTGCTCGATGGCATATTTCAGGAAGTGAGCGGCATGATCGGACGATCCGCGCGCGATGGTAATGAGAAAGGCGGGGTCTCGCTCCCGCAGCGCTTGGCCCGCAGCTTGCAGAGCATCATGCGAGTTGCTGAGCAGACGGCTGGCGGCATCGGGGATCTCGTTGATTTCCTGGCGCATATGCGTTGACATGGCATTCTCTTTTCTTGTCGGTTCAATCGGCATATCAGCCATCTGTCAGTGTCATTTCGGCAACGAAATCATAGGCATCGCCGCGATAAAGCGAGCGCGTCAGTTCCACCACGCGGCCGGAATCGAGATAGGATATCCGCTCGATGGCAAGGCCCGCTGACCCTTCGGGAACTGCCAGAAGGGCTGCGTCCTCACGGGTCACGTTGCAGGCAGAGATGCGCTGCACGGCGCGCACCGGCTTGTATCCGGTGCGGTGTAGTTCCGCATAAAGTGACGCGTCCACCGCTTTGGGGTCCGGCAGGATATCGCTGGCAAGGCTTGCGCGTTCGATAGCGAGCGGCAATTCGTTGGCAATGCGCAGGCGCTCCAGCCGTGCCACCATCATGTCGACCTTCAGACCAAGCATCATCATCTCGTCCGATGAGGGATGGAAAAGTCCGCGGGCCAGCCACTCGGAGCGGGTGACATAACCGCGCCGGGCCATGTCTTCGGTAAACGAGGTCAGCCGTGACAATGGCTGTTGTAGACGCGAAACGGGCTTCATGACGAAGGTGCCGGAACCGTGCTTTCGGTTCAACAGGCCGTCCTTGACCAGATCGTCCACCGCCTTGCGAACCGTTACCCGGCTGACATTGGCAAATTCGGCAAGATCACGCTCGGGCGGCAGAGCCTGTCCGTGGGCGAGCTTGCCTGATAATATCGCGTCTTCCAGCAATTGCCGCAGCTTCATATACAGCGGACCCGATCCGCTGGATTGCAGATCGTCTGGCGACAGGAACTGCGACAGAGTTTCCATCATACCGTAGCTTCCGTGACATTGGCGTATGTCGCTTTCGCGAGCGCGATCGCTCCCGACAGAGCATCCTGCGCGGGCGGAACGAGGCGCTCCCTGTGGCGGGCGGAGAGATAGGGTGCGTAAAGGCCAGACAGCCCGCCCAGCAGACACAGCCTTCCGCCGCCGGTGATCTGCGACATCCGGTCGAGTGCCAGATCGATGAAGCCTGCGGACTGGCGAAGAATTGCCAGCGCCGCCTCGTCGCCTGTTGCGGCAAATTCAAACACGCGCGGTGCGTAGCGGCCATAATCGCCGGGCTTTGCAGCTTGAGAAAAGGCGACCATTTTGCGCGGATCATGGTCAAAGTCATCGAGAAACGCGCGCGTCATGGCCGTTTGCGCAGCGATGCCATCATGGCCAAGCAGGCATTGCTGCAATGCCATCTGGCCCAGCCGCGCGCCACCGCCCAGATCGCCCAGATGATAGCCCCAGCCGCCGAGATAGCGGATGTCGGCACCGGTGCGAGCGATATAGATGGTTCCCGTACCCAGAATGGCAACGGTTCCGTTGCCCTCGCCGAGCGCGCCCTGAAGCGCAATCAGACCATCGGATTCGATCACCGATTGACGAAACGGCAGACGCGGCATCACATAGGCAACGGTGTTTTCGACGTAATTTCCCGCAAGACCAAGATAGGCATGGGCGCTTTCGACCAGACTGGCATCGAGACCCGCGTCGATAAATGAAGCTCTTGCTGCTTCCGTCATATTCTCAATGGCCGTATCTGGCGCGGTCATGATGTTGGACGCGCCACTTTTACCACGGCCGATAATCCGGCCGTTTGCATCTGCGACTGCCGCCCGGCAACTGGTGCCGCCGCCGTCGATTCCCACGAGATATCGCTGCATGAACTGTCTCCTGAAAAGACGATACCAAAAAAATACCAATATCCAAGAGTAAAAATCAATTTTCAATAAATATAAAAATATTCAACTAAATCAATTATTTGTGTTTGAGATGGCGTTTTTTTTCTCTTGAATTCGCATCTACTGTCAAAAGATGCTGGACAATTGGTATTTTTTTGGCATTAAATTCGCGTGCAGGGAGTTTTGGAATGAGCGCTAGTGGGACTGAAGGTTTGCACGAAAAGGCGAAAGGCCTCGACACGATGGTGCCGGGGGAGATTCTGTCGCTTTTGAGTTCGGGCCAACAGCAAGCCGCGCAGTCCGTGGATGCCACACATGACGCCATCGCCGCAGCCTCAACGCTTGCGGCTGATGCCATCGCTGCGGGCCGCAAGCTTGTCTATGCCGGGGCCGGAAGCTCTGGGCTCATGGCCATGGCAGATGCGCTGGAGCTTCCTGGAACCTACGGCATTGCACGCGAGCAGATCGCTATTCTGTTTGCCGGCGGTGCCAGCAACGTGTCCGACATGCCCGGCGCGCCCGAAGACGACGCCGATCAGGCGCGAAAGGACGCGGAGGCCGTGATCGGTGCCGGTGATTGCGTGCTGGCGATTTCCGCCAGTGGATCGACACCACATGCGCTGGCAGTCGCCGCAGTGGCGCGTGAAAGAGGCGCAAAAGTCGTAGCTGTTGCCAACAACGCCAATGCCACGCTGTTCGACATATCTGACGTCGCTATTCTGTTGCTTACGCCGCCGGAATTCGTGTCCGGCTCGACCAGGATGGGGGCGGGAACGGCACAGAAGATAGCGCTTAATATGTTTTCAACGCTGATGGCCATCCGTCTCGGCCATGTGCATGATGGCTATATGGTCAATCTGCGGGCGGACAATAAAAAGCTCATCGAACGCGCCGCAAGGATCGTGTCGGGTGTGACAGGTGTAGATATCAACGAAGCTGGACGATTGGTGGAAAAGGCGTCCGGTTCCGTAAAAATCGCAATTCTGCTGGCAGCGGGTGCGAAGACTAAAGATTCGGCTGAAACCATGCTTGCGGAAAGCGGCCATAATGTCCGGCGCGCGCTTCAACTGATCAGCGGATAAGACAGGTAAAAATCACAGTTGATGAGCGCCGTGGCGGCGTTACACCAAGAGGGAGAACATAATGACCCGCACTATCACTAAGGTTTTGCTGCTGGGCGCAAGCCTTTTCAGCTACGCAGGCCTCGCATCTGCGCAAGACGTGACGCTGACCATCGAAAGCTGGCGTAATGACGATCTGTCGATCTGGAAGGACAAGCTTATTCCGGCGTTCGAAGCCAAGAACCCGGGCATCAAGCTGTCGTTCCAGCCAATGGCACCGACTGAATACAATGCTGCGCTGAATGCCAAGCTGGAATCCGGTTCTGCCGGCGACCTCATCACCTGCCGCCCGTTCGATGCCTCGCTTGAGCTCTTCAAGAAGGGCTATCTTGGCGATCTGACCAAAAACGCTGGCATGGAGAACTTCTCCGACGTAGCCAAAACCGCATGGTCGACGGATGATGGTGCCCAGACGTTCTGCGTGCCAATGGCATCGGTCATTCACGGCTTCATCTACAACAAGGACGCTTTCGACGCACTGAAGATCGAAGTTCCCAAGACGCAAGCCGAATTCTTTGCCGCGCTCGACAAGATCAAGGCTGACGGCACCTATGTTCCAATGGCGATGGGTACCAAGGATTTATGGGAAGCCGCAACCATGGGCTACCAGAACATTGGCCCCAACTACTGGAAGGGCGAAGAAGGGCGTCTCGCACTGATTAAGGGCGAGCAAAAGCTGACCGATGCCGACTGGGTCAAGCCCTATGAAGTGCTGGCCAAATGGAAGGATTATCTTGGCGACGGCTTCGAAGCCCAGACCTATCCCGACAGCCAGAACCTCTTTACGCTGGGTCGCGCAGCCATCTACCCCGCAGGTTCCTGGGAAATCTCCGGCTTCAACACACAGGCACAGTTCAAGATGGGTGCGTTCCCGCCGCCGGTCGAAAAGGACGGTGATACCTGCTACATCTCCGACCATACCGACATCGGCATGGGCGTAAACGCCAAGTCCAAGCATCCGGCTGAAGCTGCAAAGTTCCTGTCGTGGGTTGCTTCTGCGGAATTTGCCGATCTCTATGCAAATGCGTTGCCTGGCTTCTTCAGCCTGAACAAGACGGCTGTGAAGATGGCCGATCCACTCGCTCAGGAATTCGTGTCCTGGCGTGAAAAGTGCAAGCCGACGATCCGCTCCACCTACCAGATCCTGTCGCGTGGCACGCCCAACCTCGAAAACGAGACGTGGGTGGAATCCGCTAATGTGATCAACGGTACGGATACGCCAGCTGTTGCCGCTGAAAAGCTGCAAAAGGGCCTGGACGGCTGGTACAAGCCTGCCAAGTAAAGCTTGAGATGCATGGCGGTTAAGCAACCGCCATGCATCTGCCTATTGGCTTAAGCTCTGCTCTCTACAGCCAGATAAACGGCTTCGCGGGTTTGTGCCGACGTTACGTGCACCCCCATTTTTCCAAGACAGTTCGGACTGGTCCCATGAGCGCCGATATCACTTCAAACGATCAACGACCGATCCGGCGGCCCGTGCGCTGGCATATTCTCGTGTTCATGCTGCCAGCATTTCTGGTTTACACCGCAGTCATGATCGTTCCGCTCGGCAGTACACTGTGGCTTTCCTTCTTCAACCAGGTGGATGGGCAGAAAGTCTTTGTCGGCCTTCAAAATTTCAGAGCCCTGTTCGGTGAAGATCGCTGGGCCGTGAGTTTTTGGAACGCGCTTTTCAACAATATGATCTTCTTCGTGATCCATATGCTGGTGCAAAATCCTATCGGCGTGGCCCTTGCGGCATTGTTGTCGCTCCCCAAGCTCAGATTCTCAGCTTTCTACCGCACGTCCATCTTTTTGCCGACCCTATTGTCCTTCGTCATCGTCGGCTTCATCTGGAAGCTCATTCTGTCCCCGCTTTGGGGTGTCGCACCAACGCTGCTTGATCTCGTCTATTTGAAATCCCTGTTTGCGCCGTGGCTGGGCAGACCTGGCTCGGCGCTGATCGCGGTGTCGCTGATTTCGGTCTGGCAATATGTCGGCATTCCGATGATGCTGATATATGCCGCTCTTTTGAACATTCCAGACGAAGTGATCGAAGCAGCCGAAATGGATGGTATTACCGGCTGGAGCCAGTTCTGGAAGATCAAGCTGCCGCTGATCCTGCCCTCCATCGGTATCATCTCCATCCTCACATTCGTCGGCAATTTCAACGCCTTCGATCTGATCTATACCGTGCAAGGGGCGCTGGCCGGGCCAGATGGATCGACCGATATTCTGGGAACATTGCTCTATCGCACTTTCTTCGGCTTCCAGCTTCAACTCGGAGACCGGTCCATGGGCGCGACTATCGCGACAGTGATGTTCCTCATCATCCTTGCCGGGGTCAGCTTTTACCTATTTGCCATTCAGCGCCGCATGCGCCGCTATCAATTCTGAGGAGGGAGATAAGACATGTCCAAAGCTCGTTCCTCCTTCGCCCGCACCGCGTCTGCCCATGCCGTATTGATTGCGTATACGGCCATCGCGCTGTTTCCGGTGGTGCTGACGATCATCAACTCGTTCAAGTCGCGAAATGCCATCTTCCGCAATCCGATGCAGCCGCCGATGCCGTCGACCTTCGACCTGGTGGGATACACCACTGTGCTAGGGCAAGGCGATTTCGTGCATTACATGCAGAATTCGCTGATCGTCACTGTCGTTTCGATTGCGCTGGTATTGCTGTTTGGAGCTATGGCGGCGTTTGCGCTGTCTGAATACCGATTCAGGGGCAATACGCTGCTCGGTCTCTATATGGCGCTCGGGATCATGATTCCCATTCGCCTGGGAACTATCGGCATTTTGCAGGGGATGGTCGCGACTGGACTGGTCAATACACGCACCGCCCTCATTCTGGTCTATACGGCGCAGGGCCTGCCGCTTGCCATCTTTATCCTGTCGGAGTTCATGCGCACCGTGTCCGACGATCTCAAAAACGCCGGGCGCATTGACGGGCTGTCGGAATACAAGATTTTCTTCCGGCTGGTGCTGCCGCTCATCCGTCCATCCATGGCAACGGTTGCGGTCTTCACCATGATCCCGATCTGGAACGATCTCTGGTTCCCGCTGATCCTGGCACCGAGTGAGGCGACGAAGACAATCACGCTGGGCACACAAATCTTCATCGGCCAGTTCGTGACCAATTGGAATGCGGTTCTCGCAGCCCTTTCGCTGGCGATTGCCCCGGTTCTCGTTCTCTACACAATCTTCTCGCGGCAATTGATCCGTGGCATCACGGCAGGAGCAGTGAAATGAGCGAACGACCTCTGAAAGTTCTGGTTGCCGGTCTCGGCAATATGGGTATGAGCCACGCGCTGGCCTATGCCGCCAATCCGGGTTTCGACATCGTCGGTCTCGTCAATCGCTCGACGCCTGCTTTGCCAGAACAACTCGGCGGTTACCAGATCCTGCCGTCTTTCGATGATGCCTTGGCGGAACTGAAACCAGACTTGTGCTCGATCAACACCTATTCCGACAGCCATGCCGGGTTCGCGATCAAGGCCATGGAAGCGGGCTGCCATGTGTTCGTGGAAAAACCGCTGGCGACCACGGTGGCGGATGCGGAGCGCGTCATCGCCTGCGCCCGCGCCAATGGTCGCAAGCTGGTGGTCGGCTATATTTTGCGCCATCATCCCTCGTGGATCAAACTGATCTCGCTCGCCCGCGAACTCGGCGGACCTTACGTGTTTCGCATGAACCTCAACCAGCAGTCCTCCGGCAAAACGTGGGCTACGCATAAGGCACTGATGCAGACCACGCCGCCGATCGTTGATTGCGGCGTCCATTATGTCGATGTCATGTGTCAGATCACCGATGCAAAGCCGGTGTCGGTTCGGGGCATGGGCCTACGTCTATCTGACGAAATTTCGCCTGATATGTACAATTACGGCCACCTTCAGGTGACTTTCGATGATGGCTCACTTGGCTGGTACGAGGCAGGCTGGGGTCCGATGATTTCGGAAACCGCGTTTTTCGTGAAAGACGTGATGTCGCCAAAAGGATCTGTGTCCATTGTGATGGATCCGAATGCGAAATCCGACGATATCGACACCCACACCAAAACCTCGACCATCCGCCTGCATAAGGCGAAAACCGGGCCGGATGGACAGTTTACAGAGCCTGACCAGCTTCTCCAGATGGAGGGTGAGCCGGGCCATCAGGAACTGTGCGACCGCGAACAGGCTTATGTTCTCAGAGCCATCCGCGAGGATATCGATCTCAACCGACATATGACCGACGCCGTACAATCGCTGCGCATCTGCCTTGCGGCGGATGAAAGCGCGCGAACCGGCCGTATGGTCGACCTCTGAATCTGGAGAAAATCCGTGGGTAATCTGACACTCAAATCCGTCGCCAAATCCTTTGGCACTGTCGAGGTGCTGAAGGGCATAGACCTCGAGGTCAAGGACGGTGAGTTCGTGATCTTCGTCGGCCCTTCTGGTTGCGGCAAGTCCACGCTGTTGCGCACCATTGCAGGGCTGGAAGATATCAGTTCAGGCGAGATCGTCATCGACGGTCGTGAAGTTTCGGCAGTGCCGCCTGCCAAACGCGGCATAGCGATGGTGTTCCAGTCCTATGCGCTCTATCCGCATCTGACAGTGAAGGACAATATGGGGCTTGGCCTCAAGCAGGCCGGAACGCCGAAAGACGAGATAGAAACACGGGTTGCCAAGGCATCTTCCTTACTTTCGCTTGAGCCCTATCTTGAGCGGCGTCCGGCAGAACTGTCAGGCGGCCAGCGTCAGCGTGTTGCCATCGGTCGCGCCATTGTCCGCGAGCCGACGCTGTTCCTCTTTGACGAGCCGTTGTCCAACCTCGATGCGGCACTTCGCGTACAGACCCGTCTGGAAATTGCTCGCCTGCATCGGCGTCTGAAAGCGACGATGATCTATGTGACGCATGACCAGGTCGAGGCGATGACGCTGGCCGACAAGATCGTGGTGCTCAATGCCGGTCGCATCGAGCAGGTCGGCTCGCCGATGGAGCTTTACAATCGCCCCGCCAATCTGTTCGTCGCCGGTTTCATCGGCTCGCCGCAGATGAATTTTATCGATGCTGAGCGTCTCGGTGAAAGTGGTTACAGGACACTCGGCATTCGCCCTGAGCATTTGGCGCTCTCACGTGACCCCGGCACATGGTCTGGGAAGGTCGTGCATGTCGAACATCTGGGGGCTGACACCATCGTGTATCTCGAAAGCGACATCATCGGCCTGCTGACAGTGCGCCTGTTCGGCGAACATGCCTACGCGCCCGACGATGTCGTCTATGCCTCTCCGACCGGTGGTGCGACCCATCGTTTTGGTGCAGATGGCAACGTCATCCGATAGGCAAGCCGTTGAATTATTGAGGCGGCCCATGGCTGATATTCTGCTGGAAGTATGTGTCGATGACGTCCAAGGCCTGCACGCCGCAATCGAAGGCGGCGCGGACAGGATCGAGCTTTGCAGCGCGCTCGCAGTGGGCGGATTGACGCCATCTGCGGGGTTGATGAGCGTCGCCGGACAGTCTCCCATTCCTTGCTATGCGATGATCCGTCCGCGTATCGGTGATTTTGTCTACACCGCAGACGAACTTGCCGTGCTGGAAAACGACATCAGTTTTGCCGCGTCATGCGGCCTGCGCGGTGTGGTATTCGGCGCGAACCTGCCTGATGGTCGACTGGACCGCGATGCCTTGACGAGACTGTCAAACGCCATGGGTTCAATGCCACGCACCTTGCACCGCGCCTTCGATCTCGTGCCTGACATGGCCGAGGCCATCGAAATTGCTATTGCCTGCGGCTTCGAGCGCATTCTGACATCGGGGCGCGCCGTCTCCGCTCTAGATGGGCTAACTGACCTGAAATCTGCAATCGAGAGTGCTTCAGGGCGGATATCCATCATGCCCGGCTCAGGTGTTACTCTCGAAACAATCGGTGCGCTGCTTGCGGAGCTGGATGTGACGGAAGTGCATTCTTCTTGCTCGTCTAGCGTGGATGTTGATAACCCGGTTGTCACAGCTTTTGGCTTTTCAGCACCTCGTGTCAAACAGACCAATGTTGAGATTGTGCGCTCTTTGAAGGCACGACTGAAGACCTCACAATAAACCTGTTGCTGTTTGCCTGGCTGAGTGAGCCGACCGTTTTCTGGGGGACCTGATTGGCATTCGAGGCTATTGATAAAACAAAACACCGAGAACACGCCTTTTCAAGGTGGAACGGAGGATGCCATGTCGTTGAGCCTTTTCGATCTCAAGGGAAAACGCGCCCTGATTACGGGTTCGTCGCAGGGAATAGGGCTGGCCCTCGCGAAGGGACTTCAAGATGCGGGTGCCAAAATTGTCCTCAACGGGCGTGATGAAACCAAGCTCAAGACGGCAGCGGAAGGGTTCGAGGCACCAGTCGATATTCTGGCCTTCGACGCTACGGATCACCAGGCGGCACGCGAGGCCATCGATCGTTTTGAAGCTGACACGGGTGCTATCGATATTCTCGTGAACAATGCCGGCATGCAGTTTCGTACTGCACTGGAAGATTTTCCAGCCGACGCATTCGAACGCCTGTTGCGCACCAACGTCTCAAGCGTCTTCAACGTTGGCCAAGCCGTTGCTCGTCACATGATAGCGCGCGGCAAGGGAAAGATTATCAACATCGCCAGTGTCCAGACCGCACTCGCTCGGCCCGGCATCGCGCCTTATACGGCCACTAAAGGTGCTGTTGGCAACCTGACCAAGGGCATGGCAACCGATTGGGCAAAATACGGTCTTCAGTGCAACGCCATCGCGCCAGGTTACTTCGATACACCGCTTAACGCGGCTCTGGTCAGCGACGAGACCTTCTCCGCCTGGCTGGAAAAACGCACTCCGGCCGCGCGCTGGGGTAAAGTCGAGGAACTTGTCGGCGCTTGTATCTTCCTAGCATCCGATGCTTCGTCATTCGTGAACGGTCACACGCTTTATGTCGATGGCGGCATTACTGCATCTCTTTGAGATAAAGTGGCAGGGCGCTTACAATGCGCCATTCCGTTCATCCGTAACCATTCTGTATTCGCATCAACATAGTCTAAAGAGTCGCGATATTTGTCATTATGGGGCTGGTATAGTGTCTTTAATGCATGAAGTTCATTATTCTATGCCACGAGGTAAAGCGCCGTGACAGTTTCTTTCATCTCTCCCGATGATATCCGTTCAGATTTTTCTATGGCCATGTCAGCGATGTACCGGGACGAAGTTCCGGCTTATGCCACGTTGATGTCTCTGGTCGCCAAGGTGAACAGTGCGACGCTCGCGGCGGATCAGCATCTCAAGGAGCGGTTGGAAGCAACGGATACGTTGGAGCGGATTTCGGAAGAGCGCCATGGTGCAATCCGGCTCGGCAGCCCGGAAGAGCTTTCCATGATGCGTCGCGTTTTCGCTGTCATGGGCATGTATCCGGTCGGCTATTATGACCTTTCCACAGCTGGTGTTCCCGTTCATTCCACGGCCTTCCGCCCAGTTGGAGAAAAGAGCCTCAACCGCAATCCTTTCCGCGTTTTCACCTCGCTACTTCGGCTTGATCTGATTGCGGACGAAGCGTTGCGCACGGAAGCTGCGACGGTTCTTGCCTCCCGCAAGATTTTCACGGATGTGGCGGTCGCGCTTGTCGAAAAGGCAGAACAGGAAGGCGGTCTCGATGCCGCCGATACGTCGCGTTTCATTCAGGAAGTGCTGGAAACCTTCCGTTGGCACGACAAAGCCATCGTCGATGTTAAGATGTACACGCGGCTGCATGATGCGCACAGGCTGATCGCCGATGTGGTGTCCTTCAAGGGACCGCATATCAACCATCTGACACCGCGCACCCTAGACATCGACAGGGTGCAGGCCTTGATGCCCGATGAGGGGATTGCGCCCAAGGCCGTAGTCGAAGGTCCGCCGACACGCAAATGTCCGATCCTTCTGCGCCAGACTTCGTTCAAGGCGCTGGAAGAAGCCGTATCCTTCATCGGGGCAGACGGCACATGGCAGGAAGGCTCGCACACGGCCCGTTTCGGCGAAATCGAGCAGCGTGGTGTAGCGCTGACGCCAAAGGGGCGGGCGCTTTATGATGCTTTGCTCAACGAGACGCGGACCCGAGTACGCCCTGCCGCAGATGGCTCGAATTCCGATGCCTATGAAGCCGCATTGGCCGATGTCTTCACGGCCTTCCCGGATGACTGGAATTCCATCCGCAAAGCCGGACTTGGCTATTTTAGCTATTCACTGACAGAGAAAGGCAATGTGGCAAAAGTGTCGGCGCTTGGTCTCGAGGACGCGATCGAGCAAGCTTATGTTCGCTTCGATCCCATCGTCTACGAAGACTTCCTGCCCGTCAGCGCTGCGGCCATCTTCCAGTCGAATCTTGGAGACGAGGTCGCGCAGGAATTCGTCGCAAGTCCCAATCAGGTCATGTTCGAGCGAGACCTCGGGGCAGGGGTACTGGACGAATTCCAGCATTATGCAGGCATCGAACGTGCTTCGCTTGAAGCATGCCTCACGGTCGTCCACAGCGCTGCTGCTGCGGAGTGACAGGTGCTGAGATGACGGAACCCCGGCATATCGAAGCGCTGAAGCGCATTCTCGGCGATAAGGGCCTGCTGACGGCGGTCGCTGACATGATCGCATATGAGACGGGTGCTCGTTACGATCAGGGAAAGGCAGCTTTCGTTGCGCGTCCGGCCTGTACGGCGGATGTCTCGGCGGTTGTTGCCTATTGCGTGAAGAATGGCATCGCGCTGGTGCCCCAGTCCGGCAATACGGGTCTCGTCTCGGGATCTACGCCTGACGGTTCCGGGCAGCAGGGTATTCTCAGTCTCGACCGGTTGACTGCACCCTATGAGCTTGATCGTATCAATCGCACCGTCAAGGCCGGTGCCGGGTTGAGACTATCGGACCTCAACGCGAAACTGGAAGAAAGCGGCCTGTTTTTTCCCATCGACCTCGGGGCCGATCCACGTCTTGGCGGCATGATTGCCACCAACACCGGCGGTTCACGCTTTCTGCGCTACGGTGATGTTCGTCGCAACACGCTCGGTCTGACCGTCGTATTGGGAGATGAAGCGGGCACGGTGCTGGACCTGTCTTCGGGCCTGCGCAAGAACAATACCGGTATCGACTGGAAACAGGTATTCATCGGCACATCAGGTGCTTTCGGCATCGTGACGGAATGCGTGCTCAATCTGGAGCCAGCGCCCCGGCAGACTGCGACCGCGCTGCTCGTTCCCGCCTCGCTGGATCAAGTCCCGGGACTTCTGATCGCGATGGAAGAGGCGCTTGGTAGCTATCTCTCCGCCTTCGAAGGCATGTCGTGCAATGCTGTGCGTGCGGCCCTGGACCATGTTCCATCGCTGCGCAATCCGTTCCAGAACGGTGCCGTTCCGGATTTCGTCATCCTTGCAGAGATCTCCCGTTCCAACGCACCACGCGAGGGTGAGCAGCCTCTGGATGCCGTACTCGAAGAGGTTCTGGGCGCGATCTGGGAGCGGGACGATGCGCCGCTTGCCGATGCTTTCGTCGGGCCGCCGCATGAAATATGGGCGCTTCGTCATGCTCTGTCGGAAGGCGTGAAGCATCTGGGACGGCTGATCGCTTTCGATCTATCCTTTCGGCGCGGCGATATCATGCGCTTTCTGGACCGGATGAAACTGGAAATGCCGGAGGCTTTTCCTGATATCACGATTTGCGACTTCGGCCATATTGGCGATGGCGGTGTGCATTTCAATCTCGTGGTCGCGAAAGACGATCCGAGACTTGCCGATCCAGGCTTCGAACATGCTCTAAGAGAGTGGGTGTTCGAGGTCGCCGTGGAGGATTTCGGTGGAAGTTTCAGCGCCGAACATGCGCTTGGCCGCAAGAACCAGAGTTTTTACGAGAAATTCACGCCGCAAGACGTTCGCCGGTTGGCGGCGGGCTTGAAGGCTATGACATCGCCCACCTCGCTGGGCACCGTAACCTTCTAGCGTTACGTTCAACCAACATTTTTCAAATAGGGAACGAGTATGATGACGAAGATCGATGTGAAACAGGAAACAACGAAAATCCTCGATAAGCTTGGCGTGGCACGCAACGCCTGGAACGATGGCGACATGGTGTCTTTCAGCCCGGTCAGCGGCGAAGAGATCGCTCGGCTGAAGACGGTGTCTGCTGGCGACGTTGCTGTCATGGTTGAGAAGGCAGATGCCGCGTTCAAGACTTGGCGTCTGGTACCAGCGCCAAGGCGCGGCGAACTGGTCCGCCTGCTGGGTGAAGAACTGCGTGCTGCAAAGGATGACCTTGGTCGTCTCGTCTCGATCGAAGCTGGCAAGATCATGTCCGAAGGCCTTGGCGAAGTGCAGGAAATGATCGACATCTGCGATTTCGCGGTCGGCCTTTCTCGTCAGCTTTACGGCCTGACCATTGCGACTGAACGCCCCGGCCACCGCATGATGGAAACCTGGCATCCGCTGGGTGTCATCGGTATTATCTCGGCCTTCAACTTCCCCGTCGCCGTCTGGGCATGGAATGCCGCACTGGCCATCGTCTGCGGCAACTCCGTTGTCTGGAAGCCATCGGAAAAGACGCCGCTGACAGCGCTTGCCGTTCAAGGCATTTTCGAGCGTGCTTTGGCCCGTTTCGGTGATGCGCCGGAAGGTTTGAGCCAGGTCATCATCGGTGATCGCACCGTTGGTGAAGCGCTGGTCGATCATCCCAAGGTGCCGCTCGTTTCGGCAACCGGTTCCACCCGCATGGGCCGCGATGTTGGCCCACGCCTGGCCAAGCGTTTCGCCCGCGCCATTCTGGAACTGGGTGGCAACAATGCCGGTATCGTCTGCCCCTCTGCCGATCTCGATATGGCTCTGCGCGCCATTGCCTTTGGTGCCATGGGAACAGCCGGTCAGCGCTGCACCACGCTGCGCCGCCTCTTCGTGCATGACAGCGTTTACGACCAGCTCGTTCCGCGTCTGAAGAAGGCCTATGCGTCTGTTTCCATCGGCAATCCGCTAGAAACCTCAGCCCTCGTCGGTCCATTGGTCGACAAGGCGGCTTTCGATGGGATGCAGAAGGCGCTGGAAGAGGCAAAGGCCCATGGCGGCATCGTCGCCGGTGGCGAGCGCGTGACAGATGCTGGCAAGGATACGGCCTATTATGTGAAGCCAGCGCTGGTCGAAATGCCGAAACACGCTGGTCCGGTTCTGGAAGAAACCTTCGCGCCGATCCTCTACGTGATGAAATACAGCGATTTCGATCAGGCCGTCAGCGATCACAATGCTGTTGCCGCCGGTCTCTCGTCCTCCATCTTTACGCGTGATCTTCAGGAAGCTGAGCGCTTTCTGGCAGCTGATGGATCCGATTGCGGCATCGCCAATGTCAATATCGGCACATCGGGTGCGGAGATTGGTGGTGCGTTCGGTGGCGAGAAGGAAACCGGCGGCGGCCGCGAATCCGGTTCTGACGCATGGAAGGCTTATATGCGCCGCGCCACCAACACCGTGAACTACTCCAAGGCATTGCCACTCGCGCAGGGCGTTACGTTCGATATCGAGTAAACCGGAAAAGCGCGCCAACGAAAATAGAAGATGCGGGCTTCCGGCCCGCATCGCGGATCCTCGCTTTCGGTACATTTGAAAGCTGCAAGGGAGTGATCGCAAAGATGACGCCAAAGGCCAAGCGGATCGAGGCAAACGGCGATTTCACCGACTATCGTCTGGAACAGGCCTATGTTGCCGAGGCATTGTCGAATGCTGTCCGGCTCGCTGGAATGATATTCAGTCTGCCTTTCCTTGACTGCTACCGGTCGCCAAGGGTGTAAGGCAAAATTGTTCTCGTATCGTGGTCCACGCGCAGTTCTCGCATCAACGGCGGGACGGCTCTCTGCGGGCATTTGGGTCGCTCGCAGATCCGACAGGAAATCCCTATTGATGCAAAATTTGTTCTTGCCGAACGATCGAGATCATCTGCATAGACGAAAGCATGCGCATAGGAGATTTCGCAACCGAAAGCGATGGCATAGCGCGGCTGAGGGCTGTGGTAACCGGCCCCGGATTTCGTGATTTGCGTGGCAAGACAGAGATATCGCACTCCATCCGGCGTCTCGGCAAGTTGGCGAATGATCCGGCCTTGCGTTTTAAATGCCTCATGAACATTCCATAAAGGACAAACTGCACCGAACCGCGCGAATTGCAGCTTTGTGGAACTATGCCGTTTCGTGATGTCGCCGGCGCGATCGATCCGCGCGAAGAAGACCGGCACCCCCTTATTCCCGGCTCGCTGTAGCGTGCTCAGCCTGTGGCAAACCTGCTCTACGCTGGCACCGAAGCGGGCTGCGAGCAGATCGATATCGTGGCGCAGGCGATTTGCGGTCGATAGGAACTCTCCATAGAACAATATCAATGCTCCTGCGAAATAGTTCTGGAGGCCGATCTTGCAGATTTCCACGGATTCGACCGTGCGGAAATTGGCATCTTGGGCGATGGACTGAATAAGATCGGGAATATGGAGTTGCGCGATCTGGAAGGCGATCTGGAAATCCCGTGTCGATGCCGGCGCATAGCGGTTGATGGAGAGAATGCCGGAGGATCGGTACAACCGGCGTAGCGCATCGTTTTCCGCTTCGGAGCGCCTGACCTCTACCTCATCCTCAGATTTGAGAAAGCGGGACAGGACCGAGTAATTGTCTCCGTCTCCCAGACCAAGTTCACTTGCCAGTTTCTCCGCCGCGATATCGAGCGCGTATATGTAATTATCGACAAAATGAAAGAAATCCCTGACTTCTTCATAAGGCGTTGTTTCGGCTAGAGAGGCAGAGCGTCCGAGGCTGTCGCTCAAACCGACGAACTGCTCGTTGTTGCGCTTGTATCCCTGATGCGCCTGGATGAAGGCACGTGCCAGATTGGGTGCGCTTTGGGTGATGAGCTTCAGTTCCTGAAAACTGGGGCTGAGGTTTTCAAACAAAGGGTCCGTCAAGGCTTCTGTGATGGTAGATAGTAGCCTATCACCTTCGCCGGATGAAAGCTCACTCATATTGATCTGGAATTTTTCAGCCGGAGCAACAAGAACCGCTGCCGATACGGGCCGCTGATCGTTTTCGATCTGGTTCAGGTAACTGGTGGAGATCCCGATCCGCTCGGCAAACTGTGCCTGGGTTGCCCTATTCGCATCCCTGAGTTCCCGGATTTTGCGCCCGATGAAAAGTTTGCCGATGGCCATGTTAGCAACTTCGCAAATTTTAATTTGCATTTTTATGGTTTACACAATCATGCACGATCAACTGTTTTGTGAACCTTCTTCGTCAGGTACACATGGTTCACCATCAAAGCGTTTGAAGTGGAAATGACATGCGGTCCGTTCTCGAGCAGCTTGAGTCGCGAAGAGCCGAAGCCAGGCTGGGCGGGGGGCAGAAACGCATCGATGCCCAGCACAGCAAGGGAAAGCTCACCGCAAGGGAACGCATCGAAATTCTCCTCGATGAGGGGTCGTTCGAAGAATACGACATGTATGTCACGCACCGTGCTGTTGATTTCAACATGGCGGAGCAAAAGATCGCTGGGGATGGTGTCGTTACTGGCTGGGGAACCATCAACGGTCGGCAGGTCTATATTTTCTCTCAGGATTTTACCGTCCTCGGCGGCTCCCTTTCGGAAACCCACGCCCAGAAAATCTGCAAGATCATGGACATGGCGTTGAGAAACGGCGCGCCCGTGATCGGCCTCAATGATTCCGGCGGGGCGCGCATCCAGGACGGCGTCGCCTCGCTGGCCGGTTATGCCGATGTGTTCAAGCGCAACGTCGATGCCTCAGGCGTCATTCCGCAGATATCCGTCATCATGGGGCCGTGTGCGGGTGGTGCGGTCTATTCGCCTGCCATGACGGATTTCATTTTCATGGTTCGAGACAGCTCCTACATGTTCGTGACAGGCCCCGATGTGGTCAAGACCGTGACCAATGAAATCGTGACGGCAGAGGAGCTGGGGGGCGCGCGCACCCATACCGCAAAGTCGTCCGTCGCCGATGGTGCATTCGAAAACGATGTGGAAGCACTCGAACAGATCCGTCTGCTTTTCGATTTTCTGCCGCTGAACAACCTCGAGCAAGGTCCTGTCAGGCCATTTTTCGGTGAGACCACGGCTCTTGATCATCGGCTCGATACGCTGGTTCCGGACTCGTCCAGCAAGCCATATGATATGCGTGAACTTATTCTCGCACTCGCAGACGAGGGCGATTTCTTCGAGGTTCAGGCCGCATTTGCGCGCAACATCATCATCGGGTTCGTGCGCATCGAGGGTCGCTCGGTTGGCGTTGTGGCCAATCAGCCCATGGTTCTGGCAGGGTGCCTGGATATCGATTCATCCCGAAAGGCAGCCCGTTTCGTGCGGTTCTGCGATGCGTTCAATATTCCCATCCTCACATTGGTCGATGTTCCCGGCTTCCTGCCCGGCACATCGCAGGAATATGGCGGCGTCATCAAACACGGAGCCAAGCTGCTTTTTGCCTACAGTCAGGCAACGGTGCCGATGGTGACGCTGATCACCCGCAAAGCCTATGGTGGGGCCTATGATGTGATGGCTTCCAAGCATATCGGGGCCGATATCAACTACGCCTGGCCCACTGCCGAGATTGCCGTGATGGGTTCAAAAGGTGCCACGGAAATCCTCTACCGGTCGGAGCTTGGGGATGCGGACAAGCTCGCCGCGCGCACGCGGGAATATGAGGAGCGGTTTGCCAACCCCTTCATCGCCGCAGAACGCGGCTTCATCGACGAGGTGATCATGCCGCATTCCTCGCGTCGGCGTATTGCACGGGCCTTTGCATCCCTGCGCAAAAAGCAGGTCGATGTCCGGTGGCGCAAGCACGACACGATGCCATTGTAATCGCAATGAGACTCGGAAATTTCATGATGCGTCGGGGCTTTCAGCGACAATCCAACATGAACGGTCGGCACCAACTTCAGGCAGGCAAAATTGGCGGGACACGCAATGTTTAAGAAAATTCTTATTGCCAATCGCGGCGAGATCGCCTGCCGCGTCATTCGCACGGCCAAGGCCATGGGGATTGCCACGGTCGCGGTCTATTCCGATGCCGACGCCAATGCCCTGCATGTCACGCTGGCGGATGAGGCCGTGAATATTGGTCCTGCGCCGTCCAGCCAGTCCTACATCGTCATCGACAACATCCTCGATGCGATCCGCAAAACCGGCGCCGATGCGGTGCATCCGGGTTATGGGTTCCTGTCGGAAAATGCTGCATTTGCGCTTGCGTTGGAAAAGGAAGGCGTCACCTTCATAGGCCCGCCACCGGGCGCAATTTCCGCAATGGGCGACAAGATCACCTCCAAGAAGCTGGCCGCCGAAGCAGGCGTGTCGACCGTTCCCGGCCATATGGGGCTGATTGCCGATGCAGACGAGGCGGTCGAGATATCATCCGCCATCGGCTATCCCGTGATGATCAAGGCATCCGCCGGCGGCGGCGGCAAGGGCATGCGCATCGCGTGGAACGATGCGGAGGCACGCGAAGGTTTCCAGGCGTCAAAGAATGAAGCGAAGAACTCGTTTGGCGACGACCGCATCTTCATCGAAAAATTCGTTACCCAGCCGCGGCACATCGAAATCCAGGTGCTTGGCGACAAGCACGGCACCGTGCTTTATCTCGGCGAGCGCGAATGCTCCATCCAGCGGCGAAATCAGAAGGTCATCGAAGAGGCTCCGTCGCCATTCCTCGATGTACAGACCCGCAAGGCCATGGGTGAACAGGCAGTGGCTTTGTCGAAAGCGGTGGGATATTATTCTGCTGGCACGGTGGAATTCATCGTGGATGGCGCACGCAATTTCTATTTTCTGGAAATGAACACCCGCCTTCAGGTGGAGCATCCGGTGACGGAACTCGTCACCGGCATCGACCTGGTGGAACAAATGATCCGCGTTGCCGCTGGTGAAACGCTGTCTTTCGCTCAGGGCGATATCAAACTGAACGGCTGGGCTATCGAAAGCCGGCTTTATGCCGAAGACCCCTATCGCAATTTCCTGCCCTCCATCGGCAGGCTGTCGCGCTACCGACCGCCGGCCGAAGGGCAGGCAGCCGATGGCACGATCATCCGCAACGATACAGGCGTGTTCGAGGGTGGCGAGATCTCGATGTATTATGATCCGATGGTCGCCAAATTGTGCACCTGGGCACTGGAAAAACCGGGCGCACCAGCGCGCCTGGCTGCCATCGATGCCATGTCGGCAGCTCTCGATAATTTCGAGGTCGAGGGCATTGGTCACAACCTGCCTTTCCTGTCGGCTGTCATGCAGCATCCCCGATTCCGTTCGGGTGCCATCACGACGGCCTTCATCGCCGAGGAGTTCTCGGAGGGGTTCCACGGGGTCGAGGCGGATCCGGAATCGGCACGGAAGCTTGCGGCGGTGGCCGTGCTTGTTCATCAGGCGCTGCAGGATCGCGCAGTGCAGATTTCCGGCACCATCGGCAACCAGCGCCGGGTGATCGGCAAGGACTGGGTCGTCACCTTTGCCGATCAGGAACATCCACTCACCCTCAACGCCTCTGACGATGAACCTTCGGTCCAGTTCCCGGATGGAACCGCGTTTGGTGCCACTGGTGATTGGGTGCCTGGCCGTAGCCACGCGACATTCCATATCGATGGGATGGTGATGGGGGTGAAAACCGATCTTGCGGGTACCGGCATCCGCCTGCGCTGGCGCGGCATGGATGTGACCACCCACGTGCGAACACCCCGTGTTGCAGAACTTGCCCGGCTGATGCCGAAGAAGCTGCCGCCCGACACATCCAAAATGCTGCTCTGCCCCATGCCGGGCGTCATGACATCCGTCTCTGTCGTTGAAGGTGAAACCGTGGAGGCCGGCCAAGCGCTCGCCATCATCGAAGCGATGAAGATGGAGAATACGTTGCGCGCCGAGAAGCAAGGAAGGGTCAAGCGTGTGGTTGCGGTGAAAGGCCAAAGTCTGGCCGTGGACGAACTGATCATGGAGTTCGAGTGATGCCGGAAAGCAAGACCCTTGCGGACTGGCAGGCGTTGGCGGAGCGCGAACTGAAAGCAGCGTCGGACACCCTCATCTGGCACACGCCCGAAGGCATCGATATCAAGCCACTCTATACCGCAGAAGACATCGAGGACGTCCAACATCCCCAACGCATACGATTGGCGTGGAATACGCAATTACTCCCCGCAGACGATGACCATGAGAGTCCTGTCCACCTGTGTCTGACAATCCACTAAGTTTGCTATGACACCGACGGGATAGAGGGCTTCAAGAGTGCTGAGTTGATCGTCGGTGCCATGCCCCTAGGCGACGAAAAGCACATATTTTCGAAGATATTATAATATCCCGAATTGGATATGCCTGACACAATGTCCCGGTCTTTTAGGGGAAAACCTCGTCTTTTTCGTTACATGGCCTTGCAGCGTTTCAGCGATGCAACTTTAAGAGTTTCCCGAACTACATAGTGATCAAGCACGGACTCTCACGCTAGAGGGGGCGTGCAACCATTCGAAAGGTTCTAGACATGATGTCACTCCCGGCTATCGTTGGCATTTCCCTAGGGGTTGCGGGCGTCGTTGCGTTCAGCCGCAAGAAACAGCCGCAAAGCACGCTGAAGAAGATTGGCGTCTTCCTTCTGGCTTCCATCGGAATGCTCGTCGTGATGCTGGCGGTCAATTTTGCCATCTTCTACGCGGCTCAAACCTGAAACGACTGGGTGGGAGGCAAGGGACTAAGTCGCCTCTTTCGGACCTAGGCTGCTCGATGCGGCTTAGGTCCGACCTGCTAAACGAGCATGGGGCCACCCTGAAAAGCCAGCCCGGACGATACAAGCTTCGTTTGGTTGGTTAGCGACCCTCCCAAGTCGCTCGTCAAGGGCCGGATACCCTCTAAAAAACAAGACGCAAGCGTCAGCAAAATAAGCATAAGTTGCTACAAAGCGTCACTGATTTCTGCACTGATATCAGTGTAATCGGCATGCAAAATTCAATGACGGCTGTTCAGATCGCGCGTCTTTCGACTGTGGTGAAAGCGTTCAATATCAGCCCGCTTCGTCCGATGCCGCCAGTACGGCGTCCAATAGGCCCGGAAACCGCTCATCTATCTCTTTACGACGCAGTTCATTCAGGTGCGCTGGTCCATCCGTGCGGGTGAAAACCAGACCGCCCTCCCTTAAGACTTTAAAGTGGTGGGACATGCTGGACTTGGGCCGGCCACCATCCAGTGCGGAACATGTGGCCTGTCCCCCATTTGCCAACTGACGCACGACTCCCAGCCGTACAGGATCACTCAGTGCATAGAGCACCTGGGTGAGGTTCACGTCTTCGAGGGCGGGATGTGGAATGGCGCGCATGACCCAACATAGCATTAGAGAAGGTTATTTGATAGTTCGATTGTAATCGAAATACCGAAGGATTATATGAATATTGCTAATTATCAGTTGGAGCTCTCATGTCATCCCTATTTACCTCTTTTACTATCAAAGACGTAACGTTGCGAAATCGTATAGTGGTGTCGCCTATGTGCCAGTATTCTGCCGAGGACGGCATTATAAATGATTGGCACCATGTCCATCTTGCCGGATTGGCGCGCGGTGGTGCAGGCTTGGTGGTTGCCGAAGCGACGGCTGTATCACCGGAGGGTCGCATCACGCCCGGATGCGCAGGGATCTGGAGCGATGAGCAGATCGAGCCTTGGAAAAAATCTGTGGGCTTGATGAAGGCTGCAGGTGCGGTTCCTGGAATCCAGATCGGACACGCTGGCCGGAAAGCGAGCGCGAACCGTCCATGGGAGGGCGACGACCATATCGCCGCTTCTGATCCGCGCGGCTGGGAAACGTTGGCGCCATCAGCCGTTGCGTTCGGAGGAAACCTTGGCAAAGTGCCACAGGCCATGACGCTTGCTGATATCGAGCGGGTCAAGGCGGACTTCGTCTCCGCTGCTAAGCGGGCGCTGGCCGCCGGCTTTGAATGGCTTGAGCTTCACTTCGCTCATGGTTACCTTGGGCAAAGTTTCTTTTCGACGTGGTCTAACAAACGCACAGACACCTACGGCGGTGACTTTGACGGACGAGCCAGATTTCTACTTGAAACACTGGCTGCTGTTCGCGAAGTCTGGCCTGAGCACCTCCCCCTTGCCGCCCGCTTTGGCGTGACTGAATTCGACGGTTCTGATGACTTGGAAGAGGGGATCGAGATGGTTCGTCGCTTCAAGGCTGGCGGCCTCGACATTGTCGATGTCAGCATTGGTTTCTCTACGTCGACTGCCAATATTCCTTGGGGCCCTGCTTTCATGGCACCCATCGCCCAGCGGGTACGGCGCGAGGCTGGGCTTCCCGCAACGACGAGCTGGTTCATTAGCGAACCAAAGCAGGCTGATGCGCTGATCGCAGACGATCTCGTGGATCTGGTGTCACTCGGGCGCCCGCTGCTTGCCAACAGCCATTGGCCTTACCAGGCAGCGTTTGAACTTGGTGTCGATAAACCATCCTGGACGCTACCCGCGCCATACGCTCACTGGCTAGAACATTACAGAACGGCCTAACTCTGGAAAAAAAGCTGCACCATACTGGCCGCTGCGGTTGACGAACCGCAGCGGCCACATCTGTGTTCTTTCTTGACCGTCCCATCGGCTACAAACGCTGCCCTGCTATCCATGGCGGCAGGCCATCTGTCACCCTCGATAACACCCTTGTCGGTAATTCGACGAGACGGCTCCTGACACAACTTCGGTGAGGGAAATCACAATAGGCAACCTGTCATTGTATGTCGAAAGCAACAACGCACGCCGGCGAGCGTTCATCTTGAATGCTCAGGCAGATATGCAATGGCCATTTCCAGCAGCAGCATCATTGGCGCACCGCCTTGAGTGTGGCCTTGTGGCAAGAAAATTGCAGGTGGAAGATGGTACAGATCAACTCTGGCTCTGGTTTAATAAGGGGAAACGTTCGAGCTCAGCGTGACTTATGGCGGAGAGGGTGGGATTTGAACCCACGATACCCTTGCAGGTATGCCGCATTTCGAGTGCGGTGCATTCGACCACTCTGCCACCTCTCCGCGGGCACGAAGCTTTGAGGAGCGTGCGGGCGTTCTCATAACCAGCAATTCTCGGGCATGCAAGGGTTAAATGTTTGATATGGTGGTGCTCATGGAAGTTTTCTATAATTTTATGAAGCGGCGTTGGTGCCGGCGTTAGCGGTGCGCTCGTAAAGCATAATCAAATCGGAACAAAATTTATCCTTCTGATGTTTGCCGTCCATGGACAACGAGGCGGGGATGGGTGTGACGGCGACGATTGAGGAAATGAAACAGCGGTTCTGGTCTGTCGAGCGTGGACTTTCACCGATCATTGGAACGGCTATCCATGATGGGCACGGCACGAGAGAGGATGTGCTTCCGCTGATGGCGCTGCCAGATGATGAACGGCTGCGTGAAGAAGATCCTTTTACGGCAGACATGATTTCTGGCCTCGTCAATCAGATCGTTGTGCATCGTTCTCGCTTCGAAATCGATCTCAACCGCGACAAGTCTCAGGCGGTTTATCTGAGCCCTGAACAGGCTTGGGGGCTGGAGGTCTGGAGAGAAAAGCCGCAGGAAGAGGTGTTGCGCCGGTCATTTGCATTTCATGATGATTACTACGCCATGTTGCGCCAGATGCTGGGGGCTGTGGAAAAGCAGCATGGAACATTCATCGTTTTGGATGTGCACAGTTACAACCACCGACGCGACGGTATCGACGCCGCTCCAACCGCCCAAGAGAAGGCGCCAGATATCAATATCGGCACCTCTTCAATGGATAGAGACCGCTGGGCAGATGTGATCGACGCCGTGATCGACCAATTCAGTCAGGCTCCCATCGGTGGTCGGCAACTGGATGTGCGGGAGAATATCGCCTTTCAAGGCAAAGGAGAGCAAACTCGGTTTATCCATGAGCATTTCCCCAAGAACGGTTGCGCCATAGCAATCGAGTTCAAAAAAATTTTTATGGATGAGTGGACGGGACAGCCACATAAGGATGTCATTCAAGATATCCGCGACGCGATAACAACGTTGGAGCCGGTGTTGGAGGAATTGCTGAGGGCTCGGAAATGACGATATCTGCCGCCCATAGGCTTTCCGGAATATCTGATGTGCTGGCCCATGTTGTTGACTATTTGGCGGAAGAAAAGGCTATTCGTCAGGACATTGGGGTCGATGGACGCCTTCATATCGATCGCCCACTTCCGTTTCTGTGCCTGCATTTGACCAATGGCTCAAAAAATCTGGCGGCCAGAGATATCGCTTCGGCTCATGCTTCCTATTTGATCGCTTCCAACATTTCCGAGGCTGTGCCAATTTTGGCAGCCGTCGGGTCAGAAATGAAGAAACGGTTCGGCACTTTTATCGTGCTGGATGTCGGTGAGCTCGAACACGACATTCTTCTCGCAGATGACTCACCGTTCTTGCCGCATTATGAGGTTGCTGTCTCGGCGACCCCGGAGCCTGCGACGCAGGATGCCAAACGCGTTTTTATCAAAGCTATTTGCGATGCCGATATAAGGTTCCGCACCCCGCGTATCACACGCCCGGACGAGGCGAATGATTACGTTTCGAAATTGAAAGCGGCGGGGCTCGAATTTCCCTGTATCAGCGTGCGTTTTGCGCCAATTTATCGTCAACCGGAATCGGGTGCCGATTATCCCGGCCTTCGGGAAACGATGATCGCTGATCTGTTCGATGCGGGGCTTCGGGCGTTTTCGGCCTTCTCAAGTCAATCTGAAGCATTGAAAATTACGTCACATCGCGCTCTTGGTCGCAAAGCCTTTGTGGATGCCGTGCGCCGTGCGGATCGTTCGGTCGATGATATCGCTGCCTCGTTCGATTTTTTGCTGTCCGTGACGCCCATTAATGCGCGCAAGGCCTTTGCTGATTTTAGCGAAGGCAATTTCCAATATGCGCCGCATTTCCTTTATCGGCCACTCGGGGTCGATGTTGAAGAGCAGAAACGTAAGCTCTATTCTGTTGCATTTGATCACCTCGAGGACCCCGTTCTGTATCACCTCTACCGTGAGAAACAGCAGGAACTCGACCTGCAACTGACGATGCTGGCACATTTGCATAAGCGGCAGTTCACGGATTTCAGCCGTGCATTATATGGATCGGTAGAGCCATCCCTGCTGGCACTTGCAGAGGATGTTTTGGCCCGCTGCCCTCGTACGGACGATGCTTCCGAAATCGCTATGGTCGATTGCTACGAGGTGACGAAAAAAGCGCGGGAAATGGTGGATGCCTACCGCGACGAAAATCACGAGTTCAAGGCACGGGTCGACATTCGCGATGACTTGCCGCCGGGATTGATGGTGACGGGCGAAAAGTTGCTGGTGTCCCGTCACACGGTGATGGAGCGGCGGCGTCTGGATGCGCTTTTGCACCACGAGATCGGCGTGCACCTGCTGACATATTTCAATGGCTCCGCTCAAGGTCTCAGGCTTTTTCGCACCGGCCTTTCCGGCTATGAAGGGGTACAGGAAGGTCTGGCTGTGCTAGCTGAACATCTTTCCGGCGGCATGACACGGGAAAGACTGCGTCTCATCGCAGCGCGCGTCGTTGGCTGCGCTGCCATGCTCGACGGCGCAAGTTTTGTCGAGACGTTTCGTATCATGACACAACAGCACGGGTTTGAAGCGGCCAATGCCTTCAATATGGTGCTGAGAATCTACCGGGGTGGGGGGCTTTCCAAGGATGCGATCTACCTGCGCGGTCTCAGCGAGATTCAAGAGCATTTGAGAAAGGGTGGAGCGCTTGATCCATTCTGGATGGGGAAAATTTCTGCGGCACATTTCCCTGTTATGCAGGAACTCGCGCTTCGTGGTCTTCTTCACCCGCCTGGCATACGTCCGGCGTTTCTTGCGCCTGCAAAGGCCAATGAGCGATTAGAAAAAATAAGATCAGGTTTATCGATAGCTGAAATGGCAACTTTATAAGGGAGGGACCTATGCGTATTGCATTTTTCGTCAATTCAATCGAGGGCGAGCAACCGACCTTTGCGACTGGGCTTTTGGCGATGGCTGCACTCAACCGTGGTCATGAGGTCGTGTACCTCACACCGGGTGATTTCACCTTGCGACCGGATGATAGTCTGGTGGTTCACGCTTTGGTTCTGCCACGCCAGAAATACAAGAAGATCGAAAATTTCTACGCGGTCTTGCAAGACAAAAAATTCGAACGTCAAACCATCGACGTTGAGGATATCGACGCGCTGATGTTGCGCAATGACCCATCGCTGGATCAAACATCGCGGCCTTGGGCTGTGCATTCCGGCATTCTGTTCGGTCGTCTTGCGGAACAGCGTGGGGTTGTCGTTTTGAACGATCCCGAAGGCTTGGCCCTGGCGCAAAACAAACTCTATTTTCAGGGTTTCCCGGAGATCGTACGGCCGACGACCTTGATCTCCCGTAATGTCGAGGAAATAAGGGCTTTTGCAGATTCGCATCCGAAGGGCGTTATCGTCAAACCTCTTCAGGGATCCGGCGGTAAGAATGTTTTCAAGATCGGTTCTAGTAAGGAAACAAACCTTAACCAGATATTCGAGGCCGTCAGCGTCGAGGGTTACCTCATTGCACAGGCCTATCTCCCAGCCGCAAAAGGCGGAGACATCAGGTTTTTCATGATGAATGGTATACCGCTGATGCGGGATGGCCACTATGCCGCGTTGCGTCGTGTTCCTGCGGAAGGAGACCTCCGCTCGAACATTCATGCCAGTGGAACGGCAGAAGCTGTGGAGGTTTCGGACGAGGTGCTGGCGCTTGCCGAAATGATGCGCCCGAAGCTCGTTGAAGATGGCATGTTTCTGGTTGGCCTGGACATCGTTGGAGACAAGATTTTGGAGGTCAACGTCTTTTCACCCGGTGGCCTGTCTCATATCCGCGATCTCACCAAAGTGGACTTCACCGAGACAGTCATTGAGGCCATCGAGAAGAAGGTCGCCATGCAACAGGCTTCTGCGGGGATTTTGAGCAATCGGTTGTTGGCGACTTTGTAAAGCTGAAAACGCTGTGGAACTCGCGCGTTCATGCGTCGCTCGTGGGGAAGAGGAGAACCGAATGAATGTTGCGATCATTCTTCTAGCGGCCGGCAAATCCAGTCGCACCAGTAAAGGCGGTTTTCATAAGCTTTTAGCAGAGTTTGATGGCATTCCCCTTTTACAGCAAATGGCAACGGTGGCCATGGAAAGCGACGCGTCGTCGGTTACCGTTGTCCTGGGTCACAGGCACGAAGAATTGCGAAACGTCCTGTCGGGCATTGACGTTGAGACGGTCGTCAACCCGGACTATGCTTTGGGTATGTCGAGTTCGCTTGCGGCAGGTCTTGCAACGACCAAGGTGCAGGACGCGGATGGCGTTATGATTATGTTGGCGGATATGCCTGGTATCACCAGCGAACATTTGAACGAAATGATCTTCACTTTCAAAAAATCTGGGGGTACTGCGATTACACGCGCTGTCGCAAATGGAAGCCCCGGCAATCCTGTCATCCTGCCCCGTTCATTGCGGGAAGCCGTCTCGCAGATAAAAGGAGATGTCGGTGCCCGTGACGTGATCAAGTCTTCCGGTTTGCCAATCATAAATGTCGAAATCGGGCATGCAGCGGAAATCGATGTGGATACGCCCGAAGCGATTGCCGCAGCGGGTGGCATGTCGCCGGGTGCATCACGTGGTCCGCTTTAGGTCGTTTGATCGCATCGTTTCGATGATTTCTGCCAGAATGGAAACCGCAATCTCGGCGGGACTTGCTGCTCTTATATTCAGCCCAACTGGTCCATGGATCACGGCTAGATCGGCTTCCTGAAAGCCCAGCTCTCGCAAGCGCTCCAGTCGAGCCTGATGGGATTTGTGACTGCCAAGTGCTCCCACGTAAAAGCATCCCGCTCGCAAGGCTTCCGCAATTGGAAAATCGTCTATTTTCGGATCATGCGTCAAAGCAACGAGGGCCGTATGGCGGTCCAGCGGCCTGACATCCAGGACATCTTGTGGCCAATCCGCTATGAGGTCGGTGCCGAGGAAACGCTCTGCTGTCGCAAATGCCGTGCGTGGATCGATGATGGTAACGTCAAAGCCGGTGAGTTTCGCCATCGGCACAAGTGCCTGACTGATATGGACCGCGCCGATGATGACGATCCGAGGCGTGGGGACATAGGCGTTGATGAAATAGGACACGTCTTCGATTGTGACGCTGCCTGATTTACCGGACTTGAGCGCTGCTCCAACGGCTTCAGCCAAAGCGCCATCGAATGCCATTGCGTCTGTGACGACGGTGTTTATGCCACTTTTGATATTCGTAACGACTGCCACGGGTATGCGGGCATTGCGATGGGCGTTTAGTTTTTCGAGGGCGGCAATATCCATTATTGCAGCCTTTCGACGTAGATACGGATGCGACCACCGCAGGACAGGCCAACAGACCATGCGGTTTCGTCTGCCACGCCGAATTCGAGCATTTGCGGGGTGCCGTCCATAATAACGTCAACAGCAGCTGAGATGACAGAACCTTCGACGCAGCCTCCTGAAACAGAGCCCTCGAAATGCCCCTCAGAGTCAATCACGAGATGGCTGCCAACGGGTCTAGGCGCTGATCCCCAGGTTTCGATGACCGTTGCAATCGCAACCTCGCGGCCGCTCTTCTTCCAGTCTTCGGCGCAAACCAAAGGGTCGTCTGTTTGATGGTGATTGAGTGTCTCTGACGGCATCTCTTATTCCTTCGCCATTCGACCGCGGCTTAGTCGGGCTTGTTCGCATTCTTCTCTGGGCCCAATTTTTTGCTGCCGAACAGATTGAAGCGATTACTATCGGTACGTTCCTGCCTGTATTTCAGCGTTACGTCATCGAATGTCATTTCCAACTCGCGTCCTGCAGCCAACATGGCATCTAAATCCCGAACGGGCGTGTTCGTTCCGATTAGGAGATAGACGAGGTCCGCGGCTTGCGCGCCCAGAACCTGACGTGACAAAGGTGAGCCAAAATTCAGCTTCAGTCTGAAGCTGCTCCAGATGCCCGGGTCTAGCCCGCGTATCTGAATGAAGAGCGACGGCTTATGGCCCGTCTCGGAATATTCAATGAGATAGGTGCATTCCCATTCGCCATTTTCTGTAACGGTAAAGACCGGCCTGCTGGACACCGATAGGTCAGCAATGCTCCGGCACTGGGATTCAGCGAAGCTGGGTGAGTTGCGAGGAGGTACCTTCCATTGCACGTGCTCTACCCTGGCAGGATGACGTGTTTTGTTATCAGCCGTGCCGGGTTGTGCCGAGCCGCTAACGAGATACAGGGAAATGATCAAAGGAATTAACATGCTATATGAAGGCCATCCGCGCGGATGCGGAGTGTACTCTGCTGGACGGGATGTACAAGACGGCACACAACCTTAAACAAGCAGAGAGCTTTCGAACGAACCGCTGCGAGAGCACGATGTGATCTGCAGTCATCAACTTTTCGTTCGGCACGGCACCTTTCACAACTGACTTCGTTACCTTGGTATCTCAAACCATCGAAGCGGAGCCAAGGTATGCAAGACGGCAGCCTACTGGAACTTTCCAGACGGAACTTACTTATCTCTTCGGCTGCGACAATCGCGGTCACAGGTGTCGCCGGCAGCGCGGCAGCGCAGTCTCCGGGGAGCCAGATGAGTCATACATCCAAAATTTCATTCACAGTCAACGGTGAAAACCGCCACCTTGAGGTGGATAACCGCACAACATTGCTGGACGCGTTGCGCGAGCATTTGCATCTGACAGGCACGAAAAAGGGCTGCGATCACGGCCAGTGCGGTGCCTGCACCGTTATGGTCGATGGGCGTCGCATCAACTCTTGTCTTTCTTTGGCCGTGATGCATGAGGGCGATGAGGTGACGACCATCGAGGGGCTGGGCCAGCCTGGCAACCTGCACCCGATGCAGACCGCCTTTGTCAAACATGATGGATTTCAGTGCGGCTACTGTACACCCGGGCAAATCTGTTCCTCCGTGGCCGTGCTTGAAGAGATCAAGGCGAACATCCCAAGCCACGTTACCAATGATCTCAATGCCCAGGCAGAGCTCACAGCGGCAGAAGTTCGCGAGCGCATGAGCGGCAATATCTGTCGATGCGGGGCTTACTCCAACATTCTCGATGCGATTTCGGAAGTTGGAGGGATCAGAGCATGAAAGCCTTTACCTACGAACGCCCTTCTTCAATTGAGGCCGCAGCCAGCGCAGCGGCGGCGAACGCACAGGCGAAGTTCATCGCAGGCGGTACCAATCTGCTTGATCTCATGAAGTTGGAGATCGAGACGCCAACGCACCTGATCGATGTCAACGGCTTGGGCTTGGACACGATTGAAGTCACCCCTGAAGGTGGGTTACGTATCGGTGCGATGGTCAGAAATACCGATCTTGCAGCAGACACGACCGTTCGTCGTGACTACGGCCTGCTCTCCAGAGCGCTTGTCGCAGGTGCGTCCGGGCAGCTTCGCAACAAGGCGACGACCGCTGGAAACCTGTTGCAACGCACGCGCTGTCCGTATTTCTATGACACCAACCAGCCGTGCAACAAGCGCCAGCCCGGAAGCGGCTGCTCGGCAATTGGCGGGTTCAGCAGGCAGCACGCTGTCGTGGGTGTCAGTGAAGCCTGTATAGCGACCCATCCCAGCGATATGGCAATCGCGATGCGTGCGCTCGACGCGACGGTAGAGACAGTGAAGGCGGACGCAACCCGTCGGGCCGTCCCCATTGCTGATTTCTATCGCTTGCCCGGTGATACGCCCCATATCGAAACTGTTCTCGAACCCGGTGAGTTCATCACGGCTGTTTTGCTTCCGCCGCCAGTCGGTGGGAAACACATTTATCGCAAGGTACGAGACCGTGCGTCCTACGCATTTGCGCTGATTTCGGTTGGTGCGATCGTGCAGCCGGATGGAACCGGTCGTGTCGCGGTTGGCGGCGTTGCGCACAGGCCATGGCGGGTCGAAGCGGCAGAGGCCGACCTTCCGAACGGCGCGCGCTCGGCATCAAATGGTATTCTCGCGGATGCCCATCCTACGGAACAGAACCGGTTCAAGATCGCACTCGTCGAGCGAACGATCGGTGCCGTTCTTTCAGAAGCAAGGGGTTGAGCCATGAAGTTCGATACACCAGCAACGACAAACCCCATCGATCGTCTCAAAGTCGTCGGTCAGCCGATCCATCGTATCGATGGTGAGCTGAAGACGACAGGTCGCGCAATGTATGCCTATGAGTGGCACGACCCGGATCATAAATATGCTTACGGTTACCCGGTCGGGGCCGCCATTTCTAAGGGCAAGATCACATCCATGGACGTGTCCGCAGCCAAAGCTGCGCCAGGTGTACTTGCGGTGATCACTGCACTTGACGTAGGGAAACGCGAAAAAGGCGAATACAACACCGCCAATTTGTTTGGTGGAGATGAAATCGAGCATTATCACCAAGCTATCGCGCTTGTGGTCGCCCAGAGTTTCGAGCAGGCCCGTGCCGCCGCATCTCTTATAAAGGTCGTTTATGCGGAAGAGAAGGGTGTATTCGATCTGGAGGCGCAAAAGGCATCGGCTGAAAAGCCGGATGAGTCCCAAAAGCCCGACAGCGCAGTGGGTGATTTCGATGGCGCTTTTCGTTCCGCTGACGTCACTTTCGATCAGACCTACACAACACCAGACCAGTCTCATGCGATGATGGAACCGCACGCTTCTATCGCTGCGTGGAATGGAGACGAGTTGACCCTGTGGACTTCCAGTCAGATGATCGACTGGTGGCGGTCTGATCTGGCAACCACGCTAGGCGTGGAAAAAGACAAGATACACCTGATGTCACCCTTCATCGGTGGCGGATTTGGCGGAAAGCTGTTTCTCCGGGCCGATGCGGTGTTGGCCGCGTTTGGTGCGAAGGAAGTTGGTCGTCCAGTCAAAGTGGCCTTGCCCCGCCCCTTGATGATCAACAACACCACGCATCGTCCGGCAACTATCCAGCGCATTCGGATTGGCGCTGGCAAAGACGGCAGGATTACTGCAATTGCGCATGAAAGCTGGTCGGGCAATCTTCCTGACGGAGCGCCAGAAACTGCAGTCAACCAGACGCGTCTTCTCTATGCGGGCGCAAACCGCATGACGGCAATGCGTCTGGCTACCTTGAACCTGCCTGAAGGCAACGCAATGCGTGCGCCGGGCGAGGCACCCGGCTTGATGGCGCTCGAAATCGCCGTGGACGAAATGGCTGAAAAGGTCGGAATCGACCCAATCGAGTTCCGTATCATCAACGATACGCAAGTCGATCCGGAAAATCCCAAACGTCCCTTTTCGCATCGTGATCTCATCGGATGTCTCAAACTTGGCGCTGAGCGTTTCGGCTGGAACAACCGGCCGAAGGTGGCGTCCAGACGCGAAGGCAACTGGCTGATCGGTATGGGCGTGGGCGCTGCCTTTCGTGACAATCTCGTGCTTCCTTCCGCCGCGCGGGTTAAGCTCGGCAAGGATGGCATCATCACGGTGCAGACCGACATGACCGATATCGGTACCGGCAGCTATACGATCATCGCGCAGACCGCTGCCGAAATGATGGGTGTCGCAGTGGGTAGAGTAGCCGTGGAACTTGGCGATTCCCGTTTCCCGATCTCTGCGGGGTCAGGCGGGCAGTTCGGGGCCAATTCATCGACCTCCGGTGTTTATGCTGCCTGTGTCAAACTTCGCGAGGCGATCGCCCAGAAGGTCGGTTTTAATTCTGAAGATGCTGTTTTCGAAGATGGCATGGTCAAATCAGGCAATCGCACGGTGCCGCTTGCCGAGGCGGCGGGTGCCGATGGTTTGGTTGGCGAGGACAAGATGGAGTGGGGTGACCTCACGAAAACCCACCAGCAATCCACCTTTGGAGCACACTTCGTGGAAGTGGGTGTCGATATCGCAACCGGCGAGACGCGAATCCGTCGCATGCTGGCGGTTTGCGCTGCGGGAAGAATACTCAACCCCATTACTGCGCGAAGCCAGGTTATTGGGGCAATGACGATGGGTGCCGGTGGCGCATTGTCGGAAGAGCTCTCTGTGGACAAAAATCGCGGTTTCTTCGTCAACCACGATCTCGCAGGCTACGAAGTTCCCGTTCATGCTGACATTCCGCATCAGGACGTGATCTTTCTCGATGAAACAGACCCAATGTCATCGCCGATGAAAGCTAAGGGTGTCGGTGAACTTGGTTTGTGCGGCGTGTCTGCTGCTATCGCGAACGCGATCTACAATGCGTCGGGCGTCCGCGTGCGTCACTATCCGATAACACTGGACAAGCTGATCGACGGATTGCCCGCCGTCGCTTGAGTCAAACATATCGAGAGCCGGCCTGTTTCTTCGATTGATGAAGAGGCAGGCCGCCACTCGATTTGACGATCAAAGCTGGCATTTGTCCGTATGTTCTTACCGTTCCCTAACCATGTCTGGAACTGTCAGGGAACGATTTATGTATGATTCAATTATTATCGCGTAGAACGTTTTTAGACGAAAATAAACGAAATGGCTTGGGCATGATGCCCAACACTGTCCGGTCATGCCTCCCTGAGATGGGTTCCAAGCCGTCGGCATCGCTGCATTAAAAATGACCCCGACCCCAACTTGTGTACCGCGAACGTACGAGTATGTACGACGGCCTTGCCATGGATTTTATAATGCAGAACGAGATTGCACGCCTTGCAAGCCTTAGAAATTTGCGGTTGCTCGATACCCTTCCCAGTGAGAACTTCGACCGGATCACCCGACTTGCGGCCGACATTTTCGGACTTCCAATTGCCGCGGTGTCGCTGACTGACACAAACCGGCAATGGTTCAAGTCCAAGGTCGGCGTCGATCATAATGAAATTCCCCGTGATAAAGCGCCCTGTGCCAACGTCGCGGAAACAAAACAGCCGTTCGTCATCCGGGATTTTCAGCAGGACGACACTTACGCAGAAAGCACGCTGGGCAGCGCCGGTATTCGTTTTTATGCGGGCGCGCCTCTGGTGACGGTCGATGGCTTTGGGTTGGGTGCCTTGTGTGTACTCGGCACGGAACCGCGCGAGATCACGGAAAAAGAGATGGCGACATTGTGCGACCTCGCTGCAATGGTCATGGACCAGGTGGAGCTGACACACGCACTTGGACGCATAGAGCCCTCCAGCGGTCTTCCAAACCGGTTTCAGCTCATCAATGATTTGTCGGATTTGGCGCTCAGCGTGGATAAGGGTGAACGCATCATAAGTTTGCTCGACCTTGCGCAAACCGAACAGTTTGAACGTCTTTCGCGCGTGCTTGGCCCATCTTACCTGGATAACGTGATCCAGGCCGTATCCGGTCTTCTAAGGCAGCATGTCGGGATTTCCACGGTGCCTTATCATGTCGGGCCAATGCAGTTTGCTTTCATTGCGCCTGAAAATGACGGCGTCGAGAGCTACATGGCTTCGCTGAAGGAGTTGCTTTGCCAAATCGACAGCAACGCCGAGACTCCAATCTCCATGACGTCGGCCATCGGAATTGTTTCTTACGATCCACAGATGACACCGCCGGAAGATGTTTTGAGATCTTTGCAAAGTGCTGTTCAAGATGCGCGCGAAAGTGCAGCAAAGATCGAACTGTTTTCCCCGGCGATGGATCTGCGCCACCGACGCAATTTCAGAATTCTGCAGGATTTTCGTTCGGCACTAGCTGCGCCAGACCAGTTATCGCTGGTATTCCAGCCACGTATCGACTTGGCCACGGGTCATATTTGCAGCGCGGAAGCATTGTTGCGATGGGACCATCCGGTACTCGGCCCTATCTCGCCTGTCGAATTCATTCCCGTTGTAGAAGCTTCCGCTTTCGCTCGAGAATTGACCGACTGGGTCATGGATGAAGCCATGGCACATATTGCGTCATGGGCCAAAAAAGGACTGCGATTCAAGCTTTCGCTCAACCTCTCCGCCCTCAACCTCGAGGAGCAGGACTTTCTCGAAAGACTGATGGCGAAGCTCGAACGCTTCGATGTAAAAGCTGACCAGATTGAGCTCGAACTGACCGAAACCGTGATGATGAAGGAAACTGAAGGTGCCTTCGATCTTCTCAATCAACTAAAGGCGGCGGGCGTGCAACTCGCCATCGATGATTTTGGAACCGGATATAGCAGCCTTGCCTATTTGCAGAAACTACCAGCCGATGTCGTCAAGATAGACCGCTCTTTCGTGGCTGACATGGAGAACGGGCATCGTGAAAGGGTGCTTGTCCGCTCGATGATCGATCTTTCCCACAGCCTTGGATACCGGGTTGTCGCGGAGGGTGTGGAAACGCAAGAGGCGGCAAACCTGCTGGAGCTTATGGGATGCAATGAGATCCAGGGTTTCTGGTTATCGCGCCCTGTCAGAAGCGAAACACTGTTCGATTGGTTGATGGAGCGTGAACGTCCCGCGGCCCTACTGGCTGGATAGATTCGCCCCTACGCAATGTGTTGTTTCGCCACGTCTCTTGGACCGGACCCTAAGAAAGGGTGATGACATGAAACATATTTTTGAGCGAATGGTCAGTGGTACACATAGGCTCGACGACGAGCTCCTGATCATCCTCGATGCTCTACCGATACCGCTTTCCTGGACTTCCTTAGCCGACGGCCACGTGCGGTTCGTCAATCGAGCCTTTACGAAAACGTTCGGATATCAAAACGGGCATTTCGCCACGGTCGATCAATGGATCGACGAAACCTATATTGACGAGACCGAGCGCGAACAGGCGCGGCAGCGTTGGGAGTGCCTTTGGATTGCCGAAGGTGAGGGCATAACAGAGATAGAACCCTTCGAAGTGCGGGTCAGGCATGACGACGGAGACATGGTGCCTGTGCTTCATAGAGGCATCGTTCTGCACGACTTCGGCTTGGGCATTGCGACGTTCGAAGACTTATCCTCTCAAAAACTGGCCGAAACCACACTGCGACGCATAGCTTACGAAGATCCTTTGACCGGACTTGCCAACAGACGCGTTCTTCAGGAACGCTGGGACGCTGAGATGGCAAAAAGTGACATGGACCGTTCGCGTGCCATGGTCGCGCTTCTGATGATAGACCTCGACAACTTCAAACCTATCAACGATTATTTTGGCCACGCTGCCGGTGACGAAGTTCTCAAAAAGGTAGCAACCCGGCTTCGCCAATCGGTTCGCAATGATGATACGGTGGTGAGAATGGGCGGCGACGAGTTCGTCATCCTGCTCACCGATCTCCAAGACCAGGCTGTCGCCGAAAAAATATGCCAGCGAATTGCAGAGGCTTTTGCCACCCCTTTCACCATTCAAAATCAGACGATAAAAGTGGGGGCGACAGTTGGTGCCAGTCTGTACCCGCATCATGCGGGGGATCTGGAGGCGCTATTGCACGCGGCCGATCAGGCGCTTTATCGTATGAAGCGCAACGATAAAGACCGCTGGGCCTGGTTTGATCGTTCGTTCGAGGCTGCAAACGAACCACAGCTTCTATCTGGCGCGGTGACAGCCTAGTTCCGCTGTCGTGGCCCCAGACGCCAATTCCGTAAGTACCGGAACTGCGCCTTGTCGTTACCGAAACTGCTACTGAAGCCCTCTTACAGGCTAGATGATACCTGAGTAGAGAGATGGATTTCCGGCAGGATCACGGAAACACCGACCGACAGCCATCACAAATTCGAACTCGTTCAGCGCGTTTCTGACACGATATTCTGCGCTGTAAGGCAGACCGTCTTGGACTGCTTTTGAGATAAGAGCACTCAACAAGGGTTGGTCGCCAACACATAGCAGTTTCCCTCGCATTTTCTGGTTCTCCCCATTCGCTCTCGATTACGTGTTGCATCGCAAGATTTATTCGATATTTAAGGAGTATCACCACGGACCCGGTGAGATTCCGGGTGGCTCTTCTGGCCGCCGATCCGCCAGACAACGCAATAACTGCATGCCTTTCAATGGAACGCTCTTAAGAGCGCATTCGCATGCCTTGCGGGACTTCAACACATGCAATTTACCTCTATTCGCCGGGATTGGTTTGCCAATCCAACTCGAGAGATGCTCGCCGGAGCGGTCGCGACCTTCGCGCTGATACCGGAGGTCATCGCATTTTCCTTCGTCGCAGGTGTCGACCCGCAGGTCGGCTTGTTTGCGTCTTTCGTCATTGGCATCGTGATCGCTTTCACTGGCGGTCGCCCCGCCATGATCTCGGCCGCCGCCGGCTCAGTGGCGCTGGTCGCAGCACCCTTGGTTCACGCACACGGGCTGGCTTACCTCTTTGCCGCCGGTTTGCTTGCGGGCGTGCTGCAAATTCTGTTCGGGCTGCTCCGTCTCGGTGTTCTGATGCGGTTTGTTTCAAAATCCGTCCGTACAGGCTTCGTCAACGCGCTGGCGATCCTTATTTTCGGGGCTCAACTTCCGCACATTATTGGCGGCGACGTCTTGGCTTACGGCATGCTCGCAGCCGGTCTTGCCATCATTTATCTCGTTCCCAGGCTGACGAGGACCATCCCTTCACCGCTGATCTGTATTCTCGTTCTCACGGCGGCATCCGTGTCGTTGCAACTTCCCGTCATGACGATTGCAGATCTGGGGAAATTGCCCGACAGCCTTCCGATCTTCAGTTGGCCAGCAGTTCCCCTGACTTTGGAAACTCTGAAAACCATTGCAGGGCCAGCACTCGCCATCGCTATGGTTGGCTTGCTCGAATCCATGATGACGGCAAGCGTCGTCGACGATCTGACGGGTACGCCCAGCTCGAAGAACCGCGAATGCACAGGCCTTGGCATAGCCAACACAGCCGCAAGCCTGTTTGGCGGCATAGCCGGGTGCGGTATGATCGGTCAGACTGTCAGTAACGTTAAATATGGCGGTCGCGGCCGCCTTTCCACTCTATTCGCAGGCGCGTTTCTGCTCGTGCTGATGGTCCTTTTGAAGCCTTGGGTTTCTCAAGTCCCCGTTGCGGCGTTGGTTGCCATTATGGTCATGGTGTCCGTCGATACGTTCGATTGGTCATCTCTGAAAACCCTGGTTGTACACCCCAAAATGTCGAGTGTGGTGATGGTTGTGGCCGTTCTCGTAACGGTGCTCAGTGCCAATCTCGCCTTGGGTGTAACAGTTGGCGTCCTTCTCAGCGGTGTGTTTTTCACATTCAAGGTTGCCCGACTGTTGCAGGTCGATGCCGAGCGAGATGATGTCGCGCGCCGTTTGACGTATCGGGTATCAGGCCAAGTCTTCTTCGCGTCAGCGGACGTCTTCGTGGATGCGTTTGACATTGAGGAAGCCGATGGCATGACAGTCCTGATCGACGTCTCGCGGGCTCATTTCTGGGACATCACCGCAGTGGCCGCATTGGATAAAGTCGTGGATCGTTTCCAAAAGCATGACATCCCCGTCACCGTTGTCGGCGCAAATGACGCCAGTGCGACGTTGATTGGTAGCCTCAACGGCGGGGTGAGCCTCAAAGACCTCTGAGTGGAGGTCGTCTGGATTATGATCGGCTTTGGCGCGGCGGCTGTGGGACATTGCGTCCACGGAGCCTGACTCAAATCACCATGTTTGAAAGGCGAAGTGAGAGCCTGGTTGTGCCAGGCTCTCGTTCATCTTAACCGGCCTTCGCCAAAGCCTTGGCGGCAAGGCGGGCGCGGATGGAATCTACGTCTGCTTTGGGTGTCGCTGCAAATAGCGAGCGCGTGTAGGAATGCTGCGGGGTGGAGAAGACCTCCTCGCGAGTGCCATATTCCACCGCTTCACCGAAATACATCACCATCACTTCGTCCGCGATGTATTTCACCACGGATAGATCGTGGGAAATGAAGACGTAGGTGAGGCCGAACTCATCCTGAAGGTCGGACAGCAGGTTGAGCACCTGTGCCTGCACCGAAAGGTCGAGCGCCGAGACAGGCTCGTCCAGCACCAGCAGTTTCGGGTTCAGCATCAGCGCACGGGCAATAGCGATACGCTGGCGCTGACCGCCGGAGAACATGTGCGGGTAACGATTATAGTGTTCCGGTCCCAGACCCACGCGCACCAGCATATCGTTGGCCTTCTCGCGGCGTTCCGCTGCGGACAGCTTGGTGTTGATCAGCAGCGGTTCGCCTAGCACGTCGCCAATTTTCTGGCGTGGGTTGAGCGAGCCGTAAGGGTTCTGAAACACGATCTGCACCTTCTGGCGCATTTCGGATGTCAGATGACCGGGACGGGTATCGACCTTCTGGCCGTCGATCAGAAGATCGCCGGATGTCGGTTCATCGATGAAGGTCAACATACGAGCGAGCGTAGATTTTCCGCAACCGCTTTCGCCAACGATGGCCAGAGTCTTGCCGGTTTCGAGCGAAAAAGACACGCCCTTGACCGCATGAATGGTCTTGGCTTTCTTCATGAAGCCGCCCGGAAGATGATAATCACGCTTCATATTGCGGATTTCGAGCATGGTTTTGGTGTCGGTCATGCCTGTTCTCCCGCAGCTGCTGGCGTGCCATCGAAGAATTGCGACACGGTGGTCAGGCGATCACCCGTCGCATTTTCAGGAAGGGCGGCCAGAAGCGCCTTGGTGTAGTTGCTTTTGGGGTTCTCAAACAGGGAGAGCACGTCGGCTTCCTCCATCTTCTTGCCCTTGTATTGCACGATCACGCGGTCCGCCGTTTCAGCCACAACCCCCATATCATGGGTAATCATGATGAGGCCCATGCCGGTTTCAGCCTGAAGCTTCATCAGGAGATCGAGGATCTGTTTCTGGATCGTCACGTCGAGTGCGGTCGTCGGCTCGTCGGCGATGAGCAGTTTTGGGTTGCAGGCAATCGCGATGGCGATCATCACGCGCTGGCACTGACCACCGGACATCTGGTGGGGGAAGTGCTTGAGGCGTTCTTCCGGGTCGGGCAGGCCGACGAGCTTGAACAGCTCGATGGCGCGGGCGTGGCGCGTCTTCTTGTCCATGCCCATATGGATGCGCAGGACTTCTTCAAGCTGGAAGCCGACTGTGAAGCAAGGGTTGAGGCTTGCCACCGGTTCCTGGAAGATCATGGCGATATCCTTGCCGATCAGCTTGCGGCGCTCGGACGCGCTGAGCTTCTGGATATCCTTGCCCTGGAACAGCATGCGGTCGGCAGTGATGCGGGCGGTCCAGGGCAGCAGGCCCATGACTGCCAGCATCGAGACCGATTTGCCCGAGCCGGACTCTCCGACGATGGCGAGAACTTCACGCTGTTCGACCGAGACGGAAATGCCGTCCACGGCGCGGAACCAGCCGCTGGCCGTTTCGAATTCGACGGTGAGATTATCGATTTGCAGAAGTGCCATATCAGGACCTCTTCAGTTTCGGGTCGAGGGCATCCCGCAGACCATCGCCCATCAGGTTGATGGCGAGAACGGTGATGAGGATGGCAAGACCGGGGAAAGTGACGACCCACCAGGCGCGAAGAATGAACTCACGCGCTTCTGCCAGCATAGTACCCCATTCAGGGGCCGGTGGCTGTGCACCCATGCCAAGAAAGCCGAGTGCAGCGGCATCCAAAATGGCATTGGAGAAAGACAAAGTTGCCTGAACGATGAGCGGGGCTGTGCAGTTGGGCAGGATCGTCTTAAACATTAGACGCATTGGTCCGGCACCGGCCAAACGCGAAGCGGTGACGTAGTCCTTGCTCTTTTCGGCCATCACAGCAGCGCGGGTCAGGCGGACAAAATGCGGCTGCAAGACCAGGGCAATCGCAATCATGCCGTTGGTCAGGCTGGGGCCGAGAATGGCGACCAGTACCAGCGCGAGAAGCAGCGACGGGAAAGCAAGGATGATGTCCATGAGGCGCATGATCATCGTGTCCAGCCAGCCGCGGTAATAACCGGCGATGACGCCGATCAGAATGCCCGTGGTCAACGAAAGCGTGGTGACGAAGACACCGATGAACAGCGAATATTGCGCACCGTAAATCAGGCGGGACAGAATATCGCGGCCAACCGGATCCGTGCCCAGCAGATAGGAAGTGTTGCCACCTTCCATCCATGCGGGTGGAAGCAGAACAAAGTCACGATATTGCTGGAAGGGCGAATGGGGAGCGATGACGGACGCAAAGACGGCGACGATCACTAGAGCGATGAAAACATAGAGCCCGATGACGGCACCTTTGTTTTCAGAAAAATAGAACCAGAATTCCTTCAGCATCTGCTTGCGCATGGCGGAAGAGGAAACCGACTCGGCTGTTTTAGTAATGGCGGTATCGGCCATGAAACGATCCTCTTCTTTAATGCCGGATGCGCGGATTGATGAGGCCATACAGGAGATCAACGATAAGGTTGACGACCATGATGATGCCCGCAATCAGCAGGAGACCACCCTGGATGACAGGGTAATCGCGGCGGAAGACGGAATCGACCATCCACTTGCCGATGCCCGGCCAGGAGAAGATCGTTTCGGTGAGGATGGCACCGGCCAGCATGACGCCGACCTGAAGACCAATGGTGGTGATGACAGGGATCATGGCATTGCGCAGCGCGTGGATGCCGATGACGCGGAAGGGGGCAAGACCCTTGGCGCGCGCGGTGCGAACGTAATCTTCCGACAGCACTTCCAGCATTGCAGACCGAGTCTGGCGCGCAATGACGGCAAGTGGAATGGTGGCCAGCACGATGGACGGCAGGATGAGATGGCTGAGCGCCGAAGAGAACGCGCCCTTTTGTCCTGACAGCAGCGAGTCGATCAGCATAAAGCCGGTGACAGGCGGGAAGTAGAACATCAGCGAAATGCGGCCCGATACCGGTGTCCATTGCAGGATGCCGGAAAACAGGATGATGAGCAGCAGTCCCCACCAGAAGATCGGCATGGAATAACCGACAAGTGCGACGCCCATCAGGCCCTGATCGAAAGCCGATCCGCGCTTGATGGCGGCGATGATGCCAGCTGGAATGCCGATGGCGATGGCGATGAGCATGGCGCAGAAAGACAATTCCACGGTTGCGGGAAACAGCGCCTTGAACTGCGTGAGGATAGGCGTCTTGGACACGATGGACGTGCCGAAGTCACCCATGACGATTCCCTTGAGGTAATCCAGATACTGGATGATCATGGGTCGGTCCATGCCGAGAGCCGCGCTGATTTGCGCATGCCGCTCCGGAGACATGACGCGCTCACCCGACAAGAGGGCGACCGGATCTCCCGGCAAAAGACGGATGAACAGGAACGCGATAATAGAAACCCCGATGAAGGTCGGGATGAGCACGGCGATGCGCCGCACGAGAAAGCCAATCATGAGAAACCTTCGATCTGTTCCTTGAGGAACCTATGCGCTGGTAGTAGCGACCTTTTCGGTCTGCTTCTTTGTTGTTTAGAGATGCTTCAGAACGCAAGTGCCGCGCGCCTTGAGACAAGACACGCGGCATTTTCAGATGCGTCGAATATTACTCGGCGATATCTACGTTTTCGAAGGTAAAGTCACCCAGCGGGCTCTGGACGAAACCAGTGACTTCCTTGCGCATCGGAACGACGGACAAGGAGTGGTCGATGGTGGCCCAAGGTGCCTGCTTCTTGAAGACTACTTGTGCTTCTTCGTAAAGCTTGGTGCGTTCTGCCTGATCGGTGGTGATCTTGGCCTTCTTCACGAGAGCGTCGAAGTCCTTGTCGCACCACTGAGCACGGTTGTTCCCGCCAACGGCATCGCAACCCAGCAGCGTGTCGAGGAAGTTGTCCGGATCACCATTGTCACCGGTCCAGCCGAGGAACACAGCACCGTCACGGTCCTTTGCCTTCGAACGGTCGAGATATTCGGCCCATTCGTAGGAAACAATCTCGACCTTCACGCCGATCTTGGCGAAATCATCCTGGATGACTTCGGCAGCGCGGCGGGCGTTGAGCATGTATGGACGCGAAACCGGCATCGCCCAGACCTTCATCGAAAGGTCCTTGACGCCTGCGTCTGTCAGCATCTTCTTCGCTGCTTCTAGATCGTAGGTGTCGTCTTCAACCTTGTCGTTGTAGGACCACATCGTAGGTGGCAGCGGGTTCTTGGCAGGTGTTGCCATGCCCTGGAACACGGCGTCGACGATGGCCTTCTTGTTGATGGCCTTGTTCAGCGCCTTGCGGACTTCCGGCTTGTCGAAAGGAGCCTGCGTGGTGTTGTAGGCGAGGTAGGCGACGTTGAGGCCTTCCTGCTCCAGAACCGTCAGGGTTGGATCTTTCTTCATGGAAGAAACGTCGGCAGCGTTCGGGTAAGGCATCAGGTGGCATTCGCCAGCCTTCAGCTTCTGGAATCGAACGGCGGCATCGGTCGTGATCGCGAAAACGAGATCATCGATCTTTGGCGCGCCGCCCCAATATTCCTTGTTGGCCTTGTAGCGGATGACGGCATCCTGCTGATAACCAACGAAAGCGAATGGACCAGTACCAACTGGCATCTGGTTCAACTGTGCCTGCTTACCTTCAGCAGCCAGCTTGTCAGTGTATTCCTTCGAAATGATCGAAGCAAACGGCATGGCAAGGTTGGCAAGGAACGGTGCTTCAGGACGATTCAGGGTAAACTTGACCGTCATGTCGTCGACTTTTTCAACCGACTTGATCAGCTTGGGGAAGCCCATGCCTTCGGCATATTCCCAGGACGTGCCCGGTACATACTGGTGCCATGGGTTGTCGGTCTTGATCTGACGCTCGATGGACAGAACGACGTCATCTGCGTTGAGTTCACGGGTTGGCGTGAAGAATTCTGTCGTCTGGAATTTGACGCCCTTGCGAAGCTTGAACGTGTAGACCGTGCCGTTTTCCGATACTTCCCAGCTCTCGGCAAGACCAGCAACTGGCTTGGTTGTGCCGGGTTCGAATTCCAGCAGGCGGCTGTAAACAGTGTGTGCCGAGGCATCGAAAGTGGTGCCGGCGGTGTAAAGACCCGGGTCGAAACCTTCCGGTGAACCTTCAGAGCAATATACGAAGGTTTTTGCGCTTGCCGCAGGTGCAAAGCACGTCGCCGAAAGCAGCGCTGCAGCGATTAGGCCAAGTTTATATCTCATGATTGAGCTCCCAATTTTTGTCTCCGGCCCGCTTATTCTGCGACTACCGATGCAACGTGGTTATAAGAATCTTTGCACATACTCAAGCGGGCATCCAAAGCGAATTCAGTGGTTTTTGACCAAAAGTTCAACTTTCCGCGAGTTTGATGCTAATTTAGGCTCAGTGTTTAGAATCATTTGTCGTGCAGGAAAGGAATTAACCACTGTCTTTTTGTCGGAAACCATTGTGGTATACGCAAAACGCCCCGAGCTTGTCGGGGCGTTCACAACGAGTGGATCAGATATTCAAGCTTTGGTGATCTTATCACCCACCACACGCCAGTTCACGAGGTTTTCTAGAACCACCTTGATATGCTCGGGCTTGCGGTTTTCGTAATCGACATAATAGGCGTGTTCCCAGATATCTACGCCCAGATAGGCGGGGCGGCCGACAGCCACGGGGTTGTTGCCATCTTCATAGCCGACGAGAGCCAGCTTGTTCTGGTCGTCACGCGTAAGCCAAACCCAGCCTGTGCCGAAGACCTCGTCGGATGTCGCGACCGCCTTTTCAATGAATTTGCCGTAGTCACCAAAGCTGGCGTTCAGTTCTTCAGCGACCGTGCCTTCCGGGCGTTTCGGGCCGCCAGGTGTGAACTGCTCCCAGTACACGACGTGGTTCCAAGCCTGGGCTGCATTGTTGAAAATCTTCTTGTCGGCCGTTTTGCCAGCAGAAGCCTTGACGATCTCTTCCAACTCCATGTCGGCGTAAGGTGTGCCTTTGGCGAGCGTGTTCAGCTTGTCGAAATAGGCCTTATGGTGCTTGCCATAGTGCAGGCCAACTGTTTTGGCGGAGATATGAGGGGCCAGCGCATCCTCTTTGAAGGGCAAAGCCGGCTGTTTAAAAGGGAGTGCTGCCTGGGCAATCGATGGCGCGGAAAGCGTCGCTGCCGCCGCCGATGCGGCGGTGGCGGCCATAATGGCGCGTCTGGTCATTAACATGTCTCATTCTCCCGGTTGATGTCCAAGCAAAGCAAACCGGTTGGAGCAGGAAAAGTTTCTTTTCGACCTTGCTTATTAAGGCCGTTCCCGGTTTTGTTATCGCAAACGCATCGTTCATGGTCGAGGAGGACCGCATGCAGTCGCAAGGAATATCCGTAACGGGTGAAGAGCGCGCGCTCGTTCTGGAAGAGCTGGGAAAACTGTCGCTACGGCCGTTTCCGCTCAACGAACAGGTCGGCCCGCATGATGTGCGCATCGCCATCCACACCGTCGGTATTTGCGGCAGCGACGTGCATTATTACACCCACGGTGCCATCGGCAATTTCGTAGTGCGCGAGCCGATGATTCTCGGTCATGAGGCATCCGGTACGGTGACCGAGGTCGGCTCCGGCGTGACGAACCTCTCGGTGGGGGATCGTGTGTGCATGGAGCCTGGCATTCCCGACCCGATCAGCCGCGCAAGCCGCATCGGACACTATAATCTCGATCCTGCCGTGCGTTTCTGGGCGACGCCTCCCATCCACGGCGTGCTGCGCGCATCTGTGGTGCATCCAGCCGCCTACACGTTCAAGCTGCCTGACAATGTGTCCTTTGCCGCGGGGGCGATGGTGGAGCCGCTGGCCGTTGGCGTGCAGGCGGCGACACAGGCCAAGGTCAAGCCGGGCGATATCGCTGTCGTTATCGGCGCGGGCCCGATTGGTCTCGTCACGGTGCTGGCGGCGCTTGCCGCCGGTTGCGCGCGTGTTATCGTTTCGGATGTCGACCCGGTGAAGCTGGACATGGCACGGGGTCTTGGCCCTGTCGAAACCGTCAATGTGCGTGAGCAGAACCTCGCCGAGCAAGTGTTGAATTCCACAGCAGGCTGGGGAGCCGATGTGATTTTCGAATGCTCCGGTGCGGAAGCTGCGATTACCCACGTGTTCGAGCCGTTGCGGCCAGCGGGAACGGTGGTTTTCGTCGGCATGCCGACGAAGCTGGTGGCCTATGACATGGTGGCGGCGCAAATCCGTGAGGCCCGCGTTGAGCACGTTTTCCGTTACGCGAACGTGTTTGGCCGTTGCGTCGATATGCTGGCATCCGGTGCCATTGATGTCGCGCCGCTGATCACCCGCACGTTCGACTTCGAAGACAGCATAAAGGCGTTCGATCTCGCAGCATCCGCCCCTGCTGGCGAAGTGAAGATGCAAATTCTTATGCCGCAGTGATGATTGAGGGTTGCACGAAATTTATCAGCGGTTAGCTTGTGCGCCGGTGGCGGGTGGAGGCTGTAACCGCTGAACTGTATCGATGCAGGAGGAGTAATTCATGAAGACGATCAAGGGGCCGGGACTTTTCCTCGGTCAGTTTGCGGGCGATGCTGCACCGTTCAATACGTGGGACGGCATTACCAAGTGGGCGGCGGAGAAGGGTTATCTTGGCGTGCAGGTTCCAACTTGGGCCGGACAGTTGATAGACCTGAAAAAGGCAGCCGAATCCAAGGATTATTGCGACGAGTTCGCTGGTGTCGCGCGCCAGAACGGCGTTGAGGTGACTGAGCTTTCCACCCATTTGCAAGGGCAACTGGTGGCAGTGCATCCAGCCTATGATGAAGCTTTCGATGGCTTTGCCGCACCGGAAGTGCGTGGCAACCCGAAGGCGCGTCAGGAATGGGCTGTCGAGCAGGTCAAGATGGCGCTGAAGGCATCGCGCAATCTCGGCATCAATGCCCATGCGACCTTTTCAGGCGCTCTCGCATGGCCGTTCATTTACCCCTGGCCGCAGCGTCCTGCCGGTCTGGTTGAAGCAGCTTTCGATGAGCTTGCCAAACGCTGGACGCCGATCCTCGATTATGCCGACGAGCAGGGCGTTGATGTCTGCTACGAAATTCACCCTGGCGAAGACCTGCATGACGGCGTGACCTTCGAGATGTTCCTGGAGCGCGTGAAGAACCACAGCCGCGCCAACATGCTCTACGATCCCTCGCATTACGTGCTGCAATGCCTGGATTATCTCGACAATATCGACATCTACAAAGACCGCATCAAGATGTTCCACGTCAAGGATGCCGAGTTCAACCCGACGGGTCGTCAGGGCGTTTATGGCGGTTATCAGGGCTGGGTCGAGCGGGCTGGACGCTTCCGCTCGTTGGGCGACGGGCAGGTGGATTTCGGCGCGGTCTTCTCGAAAATGGCCGCCAATGATTTCGATGGCTGGGCCGTGGTTGAATGGGAATGCGCGCTGAAGCACCCGGAAGACGGTGCTGCCGAAGGCTCTGAATTCGTAAAGGCGCACATCATTCGAGTTACCGAAAAAGCGTTCGACGACTTCGCATCATCAGGCACCGATGATGCCGCCAACCGCCGCATGCTCGGCCTTTCATAAATCCGAGGAGACAAAATGACGATCGAAGGAAAGACAACCGATAAGGCCAATGCCCGCATTCGCCTCGGCATGGTGGGCGGTGGCTCCGGAGCGTTCATCGGCGGTGTGCACCGCATGGCGGCACGGCTGGACAACAGGTTTGAGCTGGTGGCGGGGGCGATGTCCTCGACACCTGAGAAGTCCAAGGCATCCGGTCTGGAACTGGGTCTGGACGAAGATCGCTGCTATGCCTCATTCGAAGAGATGGCGGAAAAGGAAGCGGCACGGCCGGATGGCATTCAGGCAGTGTCTATCGTCACACCCAACCATGTGCACTACCCGGCGGCGAAAGCTTTCCTGGAACGCGGCATCCATGTCATCTGCGACAAGCCGCTGACCTCCAATCTGGAAGATGCCAAGAAGCTGAAAGCGGTGGCCGATAAGGCGAATGCGCTGTTCGTGCTGACGCATAATTACACTGGCTACCCCATGGCGCGCCATGCGCGCGAACTGGTGGAAACCGGCGAGTTGGGTGATATCCGCCTGGTGCAGATGGAATATCCGCAGGATTGGCTGGCGGAACCGGTTGAACAAACGGGTGCCAAACAGGCGGTTTGGCGCACCGACCCGGCGCAGTCAGGTGCCGGCGGATCGACCGGTGATATCGGCACGCATGCTTACAATCTCGGCTGCTTCATTTCCGGGCTCGAGGCCGATGAACTGGCAGCGGATGTACATACTTTCGTAGAGGGACGGCGTCTTGACGATAACGCCCATGTCATGCTGCGCTTCAAGGCCAAGGATGGCAAATCACCTGCCAAGGGCCTGCTGTGGTGCAGCCAGGTGGCCGTGGGTAATGAGAACGGCCTGAAGGTGCGCCTCTATGGCACCAAGGCTGGTATCGAGTGGACGCAGGCAGACCCGAACTATCTCTGGTTCACCAAGCTGGGCGAGCCCAAACAACTGATCACCCGTGGTGGTGCAGGAGCCGGAGCGGCCGCGGCCCGCGTCAGCCGCATTCCCTCTGGTCACCCTGAAGGTTACCTCGAAGCTTTCGCGACGATCTATACGGAAGCGGCGAATGCCATCGAGGCGCGGCGTGATGGTACTGCACTGGACAAGGCTGTGGTTTATCCCACCATCGATGATGGTGTGAAAGGCGTGGCATTTGTTGAAGCCTGCATCGCTTCATCCAAGCAGAATGGCGGTTGGGTGAAGTTGTGAGGCAATTAGGCTTGGTGTCATGCAAGCCGCAGAGGGCGACGGGTGTGGTTTACCCCCCTCTGTCCTGCCGGACATCTCCCCCACAGGTGGGGAGATCGACTCGCTAAAAGCTCTCGCCCATTTTGAAAGCTGCGGATAAAGCAAGGAGCGAGCGTCTTGCCAATCTCCCTCGTTGAGGGGGAGATGCCCGGCAGGGCAGATGGGGGTGAGCCACACCCGACAACCTTAGCTATCTAACGAAACGCCCTAAATCACAGGATACAGCGACCAGAAGAACAACTCGTGTTCCTGATCCCTGTCGTGCTGCTCGGAATCATCCTTGGTTTTGTGTTCCGAGTTGAAGCCGCTTTCGCGTTTCAGTTTTTCTTCCTGCGCCTTGCGACCGAGACCGAACAGGTCGAAGGAGAGCATATTAAAGCCAGCTACCATTTTGTCCCTCATTGTCACAATATTTAACGAGGTGTAAATATTCGCGCGTTGCCACGATTTCGTCAAGATTGCTGAGGGAATTAGTCTGTTACTGATGTGGGGACGTTTGAGAGATTCATTTCTGGAATCTGCTAATTTGCAGAGCTTCATTCCTTGGCGATAACACGGCGGTTTTAAAGAGGCGCGGCTTAGCGATAGATTTCAGTGGCGATTTCGAGAGCCTTTTCGAGATCGTTTGCATGGCCGTTAGCATCTAGTGCCTGCGAAAATGCTGTGAGGTTTGCAACCACCGCCTCTTCGGTTGCGCGTTGACCGGTATGGTTGAGGCGAACGAGGCGTTCAGTGCCTGGGCCGACGCCTGCCGTTATATCAGCACCGGCGATATTTCGCCGCGACAGAAACGTCTGTCGGTCCATATCAGGAGGCAGAACGGCGGTGGTGACGAGGACCGATGCGAGTGGGTCTGGCACCCATAGCTGTGCACCCAGCGCCAGAAGTCCGGCCCGCGTGGCCTGTTGCGCCAATTGATGCCGCTTTTGCACTTGCCCGATGCCCTCCGTTTCGACCCGGTCGAGCGCCGCTTGCACCGCGAAGAATTCCAGCGGAGCGGGCGTGCCGGGCAGGGCGTGGCGGCCCAGATCGAGCCACTGCTCCTTCTGATCGAGCAGGGAGAGCATAGAGATGCGCAGCGCTTTGTCGTGTTGCAACAGGGTCCAGGCTTTTGGGCTGACTGATATAGCGGAGAGCCCAGCTGTTCCCGCCAACACTTTCTGCGGCCCAATGACGGCGATATCGATGCCGAGACGGTCCACGTCCAGCGCATGGCCGCCGACGGAGGCGACGGCATCGACAATGGTGAGAATGCCACGTGCTCTGGCCAGTGCCGCGATCTCTTCCAGCGGATTGAGAATGCCGCTTGCCGATTCCGCGTGAACGACGGACAGTATTTCGATATCAGGGTGACTGTCGAACTGCGCTTTCACAGCGTCCAGCGTGATGGGTTGCGCAGGCGCGGCGCTCAGATTGATGACATCCGCGCCACCTCTGGCCAGCCAGTTTCCAAACCACGTTCCATAGGGGCTGGTGACGATGTTGAGCGCTTTCAGGCCGGGATGCGCAAGACTGGTTGCGACGGCTTCCAGCGCCAGAACCGCTTCCGCCTGGATCAGCAGCACATCGTTTTTCGTGCCCATAAGTGCACCCAGCCGATCTGCCAGAACGGCATAATTTTCTGCCGGAAAGGTGGGAATATCGAGCAGATGGCTCCAGTCACAGTTGGGCATGGTCGGGCTCCTCTTTGTTGTGCAGCGTCTGCGTTGCCGCAATCAGGCGCTGTGCGGTCTCAGATTGTGGGGCGGAAACGATGCGTTGCGTTTCACCATACTCGACGATGCTGCCCGCCTCCATGATGGCGACCCGGTGGCAAACGGCACGGATGACGGCGATATCGTGGGAGACGAACAGGCAGGAAAGGCCGGTTTGCCTTTGAATGGAAACGAGCAATTCGAGAATTTGCGCGCGCACAGAAACATCGAGCGCGGATACGGCTTCATCCATCACCAGAAGCGCTGGCCGCGTGCTGAGCGCACGGGCGATTGCCACGCGCTGGCGCTGGCCGCCGGAGAGTTCCAACACCGGGCGGCTGGCGAAATCACCGGGCAGACCGACGCGCTCCAGCAAGCCGGCAATTTCGGCAGGGCGATCTTTCGGTGGCGTGATGTGGTGGATGCGCAGCGGCTCATCGATCACTGTTCCGACCGTGGAACGCGGGTTGAAGGCGGCGTGGGTATCCTGAAACACCATCTGCATGTGCCGCCTTGCGTGGCGAAGCGACTGGCTTGAGAGAGCCAGCCAATTCTGGTCCTGAAAACGGATGCTGCCCGCCTCCGGTTCGATCAGCCGCATGACGAGGCGGGCAAGTGATGACTTGCCGCAGCCGGAAGGCCCGGCCAAACCCAGAGTTTCGCCTTGCGCAAGTGAGAAAGACACCTCGCGCACCGCGTGGGTGATACGACCTTGCGTGGTGTACGTCTTGGATAATCCTTCAACCGAGAGAAGCTGCGTCATCACGGCACGCTCTCGATCAGTCGCGGCGTGGAGAGATCGAGATGGGCGGCGATCAGGCGCTTCGTATAGGCGGTTGCGGGGTTCGAAAGGACGTCGGCGGCCTTGCCCGCTTCTAGCAACTGGCCGGATTTCAGAACCGCGATATCGTCGGCCAACGATGAGGCCAGCGCGATGTCGTGGGTGATGAAAATCAGCGTCATGCCGTTTTCGCTCACCAACCTGTCGAGAAGCTTGGTTATGGCAGCTTGTGTGATGGTGTCGAGTGCGCTTGTCGCTTCATCGGCGATGAGAATTTTAGGACGAGCAGAGATGGCGCAGGCGATGGCGACACGCTGGCGTTGGCCGCCAGACAGCTGGTGCGGATAGACATTCAGAAGAGCGGAAGCATGCGGCAGCTGCACCTGCTCCAGGAGATCACGGGCATGGGCGAGCGCTTCCTTCCACGAGAGCCCAAGGTGGCGAACGGCACTTTCTGCGACCTGTTCGCCAAGGGTGAGAACCGGGTTGAGGCTGGCACCGGGGTCTTGGAAGACATAGCCGATATCACGCCCGGCGCGGGGGAAGGCCGCATTGGTTTCCACCGCCGGACCTGGGTTCCAGATGACTCTGCCGGACGTGGCGACATTGGCTGGCAAGAGGCCGGCCAACCGCCTCGCGAGGGTACTTTTGCCAGAGCCGCTTTCGCCGATAATGGCTAGGCGGCGATGAGGTGCGAGCGACAGGGACACGGTGTCAAGCGCAGGGTGGGTTGCACCGGCATAGGTGACAGAGAGGTTTTCAATGCGGCAGAGCGGTGGTTGGCTCATCGCTTCACCTCTGCCGCCAATGCCTTGTTGATGCCTTCGCCGAGCAGATAAACGCCGAGAACCGTGACCACCAAACCGATGCCGGGGATGATCGAAAGAAACGGGGAGGAGCGCAGCACGTTGCGTCCCTCCGATATCATCGAGCCCCAGGTGACGACATTGGGGTCTCCAAGGCCGAGAAACGACAGGGCCGCTTCGGTGAGAATGGCACCCGCGACGATGATGGCCGCCAGCGCGATGACGGGAGCGAGCGCATTGGGCAGGATTTGGCGAAAGGCGATTTCCAGCGGATGCATGCCGATGGTGCGGGCGGATGCGACGTAATCGCGCTCACGGATGGACAGAACCTGCGCACGCGTCAGCCGCGCCGGATCAGCCCACGCACCCAGCGCAATGGCGAGAATGACGACGGGGATCGACGCGCCGATGGTGCTGACGAAGGCGAGCGCCAGCAGGAAGCTCGGCACGATCTGAAAGGCATCGGTGACGCGCATCAGGGCTTCATCGATGAGGCCGCCTGCAAAACCGGCCAACGTTCCCATGACTGCACCGATGACGAGGGCTGCTGCTGCGGCACTGATGCCGACGGCCAGCGAGACGCGAGCGCCGTGGAAAAGCCCGGCCAGCACATCCCGGCCAAGACTGTCCGTGCCAAAGGGCAGCGTCGGGTTGGTGAAGGGTGCAATGAGCGGTGCGCCGACAATGGAGAGCGGGTCTTTGGGAAAGAGGAACGGTGCGGAGATGCCGGCTGCGACGATGACGAGAAGAACAAGAAGGCTGATTAGGCCTTCCGGGCTGCGGGAGACTTGCCGAAGAATATGCATCAGCTTGCCTCTTGCGCACCAATGCGCGGATCGAGGAGGGCATAGAGCAGATCGACGGTGAGATTGACGAGAATGACGAAAACGGCGCTGGTCAGGATGATGCCCATCAACAACGGTGTATCGCGCCCGCTCACCGCTTCCTGCGCCAGCCTGCCGAAACCGGGTACGGCAAAGACGCTTTCGATGACGACACTGCCGCCCAGCATGGCTGCCGATTGTAAGCCAAGCACGGTAACCAACGAAAGAGCCGCGTTGCGCGCAACGTGTCGCAAGACGATGCGGGCATGTGACAGGCCTTTGGAGCGGGCGAAGGTGACGAAATCCAGCCGCCAGATATCGGCCATAGCGCTGCGCATGACGCGCAGGAACAGTGCCAGATAAATCAGGCCGAGACTGGCGACAGGCAGCACGAGATGGCGTGCGACATCCGCGGCGCGCGCAACCCCTTCCTTGCCGGATGCGATCGTCTCGATGCCGGAGGTCGGCAGCCAGCGCAGTTTCACTGAAAAGGCGATGACCAGCACCAGCCCCAGCCAGAAACCGGGCATAGCGTAAAGCGCCAGGGACACGGTCGACAACGCCCGGTCCTGCAAGCTGCCTGGCTTGGCACCCGCGATGATGCCCAGTGCCGAGCCGAGCGCAAAGGAAAGGGCGGTGGCACTGCCCATCAACAAGAGCGTGTTGGGAAGCCGCTCCACAATGAGCGACAGGACAGGGCGGTCGAAGGCCACGGACCAGCCCAGATCCAGCCGGGCGATGGAGGAAAGATAAAGCCACAGCCGTGCGAGCATGGACTGGTCCAGCCCGTATTGACCGCGCAATGTCTCCCGAAGAGCCGCATCGCCGCCGCCGATGGAGACGAGATAGGCATCGACGGCATCGCCAGACGCGTTTTCAAGCAGCAGGAACGTCAGCAGAAGCACGATGATCAGCACCGGGATGGCGCTGAACAATCTGCGGCGTAAAATGCGTGCTGCCCTTTTCAATATTTACCCCTGAACGGCGGTATCTGCCCAGTTGGAGACAGCCCAGCGCGGATTGGATGCCATGTTCTCAACGGTATCGCGCGCCACGGTGATGAAACCCCATTCGGCGACGTTGATCAGCGGCAGGTCCTCCGTGACCTTCTTCTGAAACTGTTTGTAGAGCTCGGTGCGGGCCTTTTCATCGATGGTCTCGGCGGCCTTGTCGATCAGCGCATCCAGCTTCTTGTTCTCATAGCCGCCCTGGTTGGAGAAACCGACGCCGGCAGGCGTGCCTGACTTGACGAGGATGGTGGTAGAAATGGCAGGGTCACCCCGGAAGACAGGCGGTGCAACGGCAAGATCGAAGGCGTGATCGGTATAGACAGCTTTCTGGTGTGCGGCGGAATCATTGTTGACGATCTCGGCCTTGATGCCGATTTCCGCCAGCGCCTGACGCAGATAGGCCCCGAACTGCTTGGTCTCGTTGAAATAGGGGGCAGGCAGCAGCTTCAGCGAAAAGCGTGTTCCGTCGGCATCGGGCTTGTAACCCGCCTCATCCAGGAGCGCATTGGCCTTGTCCACATCGAAGGGGTAGGTCTCGACGTCAGACGTGAAGAATTGCGGTGCGTTCTTGGGAACCGGACCGGTGGAGATGCTGGCGTAACCAAGGAAGACGGTGTCGACCACAAGCTTCTTGTCGATGGCGTGGGCGATGGCCTGGCGCACCTTGAGGTCGGCCAGTTCCTTGCGGCGATGGTTGATTTCCACCACGAGCTGATAGGTCAACGCCTCATAGCCATCGGCAATGACCTTCAGGCCGGGTTCCTTGGCAATGCGGGCAAGATCAGACAGCGGAACGGCAGAGAAGGCGGCGAGCTGAATTTCTTCCGCCTCGAGTGCCGAGGCAGCGCCTGCGCGATCCGGCAACACGCGGTAGATGATTTCATCCAGCTTCGGGGCGTCCTTTGCCCAATATTTGTCATAGCGTGTGAGGCGGTAATATTCGCCTGGCTTGTATTCTGCAAACACGAAAGGTCCGGTGCCAACGGGTTTGGTATTGGCCGGATTGGTGGCGATATCCGTGCCTTCGTAGAGATGTTTGGGAATGACACTGGTGACGACAGGCAAGGCATTGCGGATCAGCTGGAATGGTGTCGGCCTGGAAAAGCGCAAGACGACGGTATGGTCATCCGGCGTATCGACCGTTTCGAGATTGGCGAAAACGAGACGCCCCAGATTCTGGAGAGGCTTCCACACGGACAGTGCCGAGAAGGCAACGTCTGCGGAGGTGAATGGCTTGCCATCATGCCATGTCACGCCTTCGCGCAGCTTGAAGGTGGCGCTCAGGCCGTCATCAGACCCTTGCCAACTGGTGGCAAGGCGCGGCTCCAGCCCATCCTTGCCCTTGAAGGACGCTTCCGCCAAGGGCTCGATGATCTTGCTGGAAATGTAGAAAACGCCGTTGGATGCAACGATGGCGGGGTTGAGGTTCTTCGGCTCCGAATCCGCTGCCACCACGAGACGCCCGCCTGTACTCGCAGCCCATGCAAAGTCGGTACGCACAAGCGTCGTAGACGCCGCCAGCAGGGCCGCTGTCTTGATGAGGGAACGTCGGGAAACCGTGGTGAGGGACATGGCAGACTCCGGAAAGAAACGGCTGTCAAGACGCCGCAAGGTGCAGTGTAAAGCTTCGTGAAGCCCAGTGTCCACGAGAATTCAAAGACTGGACAGCAAAGATTTACGCACGCCTTGTACTCAGCCGGATCATTCTTGCAAGCCATTGATGATAAGGGGAAATCTTTACCCACTGGCTCGGTCAACCTACAGCCAACGTCTCTTATTGGGGCAAAGCATAGACTTGGTGTCAAGAAATATTAGTTATCTCTAAATATCACTCTTTTTTATTAAAGCAAAATCTTATATATTATTTGTTCCAGTGGGTTAGAGCGAGAGACAAAGTCCAACACAACCCACGAGAAGGAGGAGAGAGCCATGAGAAAAATAACATCTTCTTTATTCATCACCGCATGTCTGGTCTTGCCGCTTCATGCACAGGCATTGGACGTGAGTGTAGGCGGCGTGAGTGCCAGTGTCGGTGGCAATGACAGTGGTGGTGTGAGTGCCAGCGCCTCTGTGGGTGGAAGTGGCGGCGTCAACGCCGGTGCCGATGTCGGCGGAAGAAGCGGCGGCGGTCTTGGTGCTGACGTCAACGCGTCTGTTGGCGGAAGCAATGGCATCAATGCCAATACCAGCGCCAGCGTTGGTGGACGGAGTGGCGTCAATGCCGATGTCAACGCATCCGTGGGCGGACGAAGCGGACTGAATGCCAATGCCACTGTCGGCGCTGCCGCCACATCCGGCGTCGGAGTGGGTGTTGGCGTGGGCATCGGCGCACCGGGCGTTCCCGGTGGACCTATCAACCCAGGTACGCTCCCTCCAGGTGCCGTGCGCGAAGCCATCAACTCCTATAATGACATGTCACGGTCCGAGCAGATGCGACTGGCGAAACGTTGCGTCGATATTCTGGGAGGTGGATATGATGCGGCTTTGACGCAACTGTGCCGAATGACTCCGGACGGCGTCACGCTGATATCATCATTTACGAAAAAGGGGTGTTCGCACCCCTTTTTTGTGACCGATCAACTGCCCTTGCGGCCAAGAGACATGATCCGCTCGCGGAGAACTTTGGCCAGATTTCGGGTGTTGCGATACATATGAACTTGGCCCGCGACCTGCCGTACATCGCGGTCGCTGTTTTGCGAAAGGCCGATGACGAGCGTGCCCATCTCAGACTTCTCGCTCCAGAAACCGTCGAGATCGCGGTCTTCATCGGCACCACAGCTATCCGTCCGCAGAATATTGGCATCATCAAGATGCCACTCGGTCAATCTTTGCATCAACAAACGGTCGATGGAGTGGCGGGAATGATCCTCGCTGGCTGCAAGCTTCCAGACATAGGCCTCACCCATGGTGATGAACACCACGGCCGACGCAACGGCAGCACCGCCGAGGTTGAGCGTGTGAATGCGGACCGCGTCTATTTCAGCCAGATTGGTGATAGCCTCACGGGCAAAGGCCGCGCGATATCTATCGCTGACAAGAGCTGAGCGTTTCCGGCCTTTGGATCCGCTGGCCTCCAGTGCCAGAAACTCTTCGGTTCGCAACCTGATGTCCTGCGGCTGTCTTGCGACATCATAGGTCAGTGCACCCATGGCTTCCAGATTTTGCCACTGTGTCTTCAGTTCCTGCAAATGCGCCAGTGGCAGGGTGTTTTTTAGATAGAGGCCAGCATCAACCTTACTTTCCAGCATCATGCGGTGGTGAGTTTCAGAGGTTGCCAAAGGCAGGTTGCGGCTCAGCGCTATCGCCTTGATCATGCGCACGAACGCCCCGTCCAGCCGCAGCTGTGGTAGAACCAGGACTTCCGGTAGGCGCAATTCCGGCTGCGACAACGCATCGAGCAAATCGTCGATGGTCTCAGCTGCACCTTCCGCATCGACAAGAGGCGTGCCCAAGGGACCAAAGGGATTGGCCCAGGCGCGCAAAATGGACGGACCTACGGAAAAGCCGGGCTTCTCCACGGTAAACGGCATGAGAAAGCGCATGCGGCTGCGCGCACCGTTTTCATCCCGCATCAGGGCAAACCGCACCGACCGCTCGTCCACGCGTGGCATGGCCGGTGCCAGGAGCTTGCCGGTGAAAAAGATGTTGGGCTCCATGACCCGGTTGGACAGGAAATCGAGTTCTTCCTGAAGATCGTAGCCTAGCTGTGCCGGATATATACAGAACTCACGTTCGGAGCGACCGACACGCAGGCTGCTATCCGCAGCGGGGCGATCCGAAGCCGTTTTTGCCAGCAGCATCGCAAAGCGATCATCGCGCATATCTGGGTCGTTGGGATCGCTTGCCATTCCGCTCTTATAACCGTCTTTCTCGTGCGCTCGATGACAATGTAGTCGCCGGAAGCAGCATTTTTAATGGGGGCACGACTTTTTAGCGAGCACCGATCGTTACCATGTTCGCGGTTGATTGCCCCGCACTATTTCAATCATACATCGAAACGTTAACAATGTTGAGAGTATTGCCGTCACTAAATATGCGTGAGTTCTAAATGGCGATTGCTTGGGAATTGGCTCACGGCAAAAGGGGTGTCACTCTGCGTTTCGGATACAGTCCAAGGACCAAAGCGCAACCTGCTATGATGATGGCTGCGCCAAGGAATTGTATGTGTGAAAGCGGTTCATCCAGCACCACTGCACCAACGATGACCGCGATTACAGTGACCACAAACTCCACACTGATTGTTTTGGTTGCGCCGATAAGAGAAACCAGCCGGAAATAGGTGACGTATGTGAGGGCGCTCATGATGATGGCGAGGCCGAAAAGATAAGCAAAGTCTCCAAGGCTTGGTGTGCCGGGAATGGGCACCACCGCCAGAAACGGCAGCGTTATAATGCCGCCCGCTAGAAATGAGCCGATGGTGATCTCCCACGATCCCGAACCTTTGAGGTGGCGGCTGGCATAATTGCTGCCGAATGCTGCGCAAATGCAGCCGAGAAGGCACGCGACGCAGCCAATGACGAAGGCCGTGGTGACGGGCACTGCAGGAAAGCCGACAAGAATGATAATGCCGCTAAAGCCAAGGGCCATGCCGAGCAGGCTTTGCGGCGATATCTTTTCAAGCCCCCAAACCTGGCCGATCAGCATGGAGAACAGCGGAATACTGGCGACGAGGATGGCGGCCATGGCTGTGCCAATGACCGGCGTCGCATAGGATAAGCCGATGAGCTGCCCTGCCACGGTTGTGGCACCAACGGCCGCAAAGGCGCGCCAGCCTGCGCTGAAATCCAGCTTTCGGCGCGAAACGCGCGCGACGATCAGAAGCGTGAAGCTTGCAATGAAGCACCGCAACGTGACTGCGCCCACCCAGCCGAATGCGGCAACGGCATGCAACACCAACAGGAACGATAATCCCCACGCAATGGCGAGAAAGAGATAGGCGGCCAATTCCGAGTGCTTCATGTCGTTATGTCTCAGCAATCGCAGAGGAAAGCCAACGGTTACGAGAGGTTACGCGTACCGTCAAATGAATTTTAGTGGTTGCTTTCCCTGTAGGGTCTGGCCGTTCCACACATTCCCGTGAGATATTTCGGGCGCGTGAGATGCTTCGGCCAGACAACGCAGGTGGCGTCGATCACTCTTCGATGGTGTATTCGCCAAGCTCGCAAAGGTTCTGCGTGTCGGTCGTCGTGTCTAGGTCGTTACTGCCCTGAAATTCGAAGCGCATATCGTATTTGCAGACATCACGGCCATCCGCGATGGTGATCTCGATGCTTTCGCCGGGGTTGAGGGTCTGGTTGCCGAAAACATCGCCTTCCCAGCTGCGCTGGCCAACGGGTGATGTGAAGAAGTGGGTCAGCACCGAGTTGGTGCCGTTCTTCAGCTCGAATGTCAGGTCTTCGGCGAGAACGGGTGTCGCGACGGTGAAGATGGCAATGGCAGCTATCAATGCAGATTTGAAATTTGTCATGAGGGTGTCCGCCCGGTTTGAGGTACAGACACGTCTTAGGAAGAAAATCGTGAGCGGTTAAGAGCGGATCGCTAGATGTACCCGACCATTTTTGGCCGCCGATTTCGATTATTAGCCAAACAAAAACGGCCCGCGGAGAAATTCCGCGAGCCGTTTCATTTATGGGTCTTTTGAAGCCGGACTCAGGCTTGTTCGAAAATTCCGTGGCAATGCTTGTACTTCTTGCCGGAGCCGCATGGGCAGGCTTCGTTACGGCCGATTTTGCCCCATGTGGCAGGATTGTTCGGATCACGCTGTTCCGGCGGGACGAAGGCAACCGATGTGTCCTGGTCGTGGCTGGCAAACTCATCTTCGCCGGTGATCGGGTCGAGATGATGGGCCGTCATTTCCGGCAATTCAGGCTGAGGCGGATCGCGTACCAGCTCCACCCGCATCAACTGCGCCGTGACTTCTTCACGCAGGTTGGATAGCAGCGCCTGGAATAGCTCGAAGGCTTCTGCCTTGTATTCCTGCAATGGATCACGCTGGGCATAACCACGGAAACCGACGACGGAGCGCAGGTGATCGAGGTTGACGATGTGTTCGCGCCACAGGTGGTCGATGGTCTGAAGGATGACCGAACGCTCGACATAGACCATCACGTCAGGCCCGAAACGCTCAGCCTTGTCGGCCATGGTCTTGTCGGCGGCATCCGTCACGCGTTGCATGATGTCGTCTTCGGCGATGCCTTCTTCCTTGGCCCATTCATCGACGGGAAGATCAAGGTTGAGGAAACGTTCGACCCCGGCCTTCAGGCCAGCAATGTCCCACTGTTCTGCATAGGCATTTTCGGGAACGTGTTTGGTGACGAGAGCTTCGATGACCTCATTGCGCATGTCGGCGGCGGTTTCACTGATGTTTTCCGCTTCCATCAGTTCCAGACGCTGGTCGAAGATGACCTTACGCTGGTCGTTGAGAACGTCGTCATACTTCAGAAGGTTCTTACGCGTTTCGAAGTTGCGGGCTTCGACCTTTTTCTGGGCGCGTTCCAGAGCCTTGTTGATCCAAGGGTGGACGATGGCTTCGCCTTCCTTGAGACCCAGCTTCTGCAACATCGAATCCATACGGTCGGAGCCGAAGATGCGCATCAGGTCATCCTGAAGCGACAGGTAGAATTTCGAGCGGCCCGGGTCACCCTGACGGCCGGAACGACCGCGCAGCTGGTTGTCGATACGGCGGCTTTCGTGACGCTCGGTCGCGATGACGAAAAGACCACCGGCAGCCAGCGCCCGGTCCTTCAAGACCTTGATCTCTTCACGGATTTTTCGTTCCGTGGCATCACGCTCTTGGCCAGGCTCGACACCTTCAAGCTCACGCTCGAGACGCATATCGACGTTGCCGCCGAGCTGAATGTCGGTACCGCGACCAGCCATGTTGGTGGCGATGGTAACAGCGCCGGGCACACCGGCCTGCGATACGATATAGGCTTCCTGCTCGTGATAACGGGCGTTCAGAACCTGGAAGTTCTCAAAGCCGGTCTGGCGCAGCATGGTTGCCAGAAGTTCGGACTTTTCGATCGAGGTCGTGCCGACCAGAACCGGCTGGTCGCGCTCATGGGCGGCCTTGATCTGTTCGATGATCGCCTTGAACTTCTCTTCGCCGGTCCGGTAGACTTCATCGTCTTCATCGATACGCTGGATCGGCAGGTTCGTCGGAACCTCGATGACATCGAGACCATAGATGTTGTTGAATTCTTCCGCTTCGGTCGAGGCCGTACCGGTCATGCCGGCGAGCTTCTTGTACATGCGGAAATAATTCTGAAAGGTGACGGAAGACAGCGTCTGGTTTTCCGGCTGGATCTGAACCTTTTCCTTGGCTTCCAGCGCCTGATGCTGACCTTCGGAATAACGGCGACCGGGCATCATACGACCGGTGAATTCGTCGATGATGACGATTTCATCGTTGCGGACGATGTAGTCCTTGTCACGCTGGAACAGCTTGTGAGCCTTCAGCGCGTTGTTGATGTGGTGAACGATGGCGACGTTTTCGATGTCGTAGAGCGATTCGCCCTTGAGAAGGCCAGCGTCACGCAGCAGGTTTTCGAGTTTTTCGGTGCCATCTTCGGAGAAGTTGGCCGAACGCTGCTTCTCGTCGATCTCGTAATCTTCCGGCGACAACATCGGAATGAAGGCATCGATGGTGTTGTAGAGATCTGAACGGTCATCCAGCGGACCGGAGATGATGAGCGGGGTGCGCGCCTCATCCACCAAAATCGAGTCGACTTCGTCGACGATAGCGTAGTGGTGGCCACGCTGCACCATCTGCGGCTTGTCGTATTTCATGTTGTCGCGCAGATAATCGAAGCCTAGCTCGTTATTCGTCGCGTAGGTGATGTCGCAGGCGTAGGCTTCGCGGCGCTGGTCATCATCAAGACCGTGTACGATGACGCCGGTGGTCAGGCCGAGGAAATTGTAGAGGCGCGCCATGGTGGCTGCGTCGCGCTGGGCGAGATAATCGTTGACAGTAACGACGTGGACGCCCTTGCCCTCAAGGGCATTCAGGTAAACGGCGAGCGTCGCTACCAGCGTTTTACCTTCACCGGTCTTCATTTCCGAGATGTCGCCGGAGTGAAGAATCATCGCGCCGGTCAACTGAACGTCGAAGGGACGCATGCCCAGAACGCGGCGGGAGGCTTCACGCGCCACCGCGAAGGCAGGAACGAGAAGGCTGTCGAGCGATTTTCCCTCGGCGAGCTGCGCACGGAATTCAACCGTTTTTGCCGCCAGCGCCTCATCGGAGAGGGCTTTCATTTCCTCTTCGAGTGCGCTGATGGCACCGATATTGCTACGATAGGAGCGAACGCGGCGATCGTTTGCCGAGCCGAACAACTTGCGGGCGATTCCGCCGAGACTGACCATCTTAGTGGCCCTTTCTGAAATTCCGTTTTTTCCAGGGGCGTGGAGGTCTGGCACTGCAATAAAACACAAATGACAGACTAGACCCTGAAACGTATCTGGACGCGAGGTTACGCGACAGATAAGAGGGGGGGCAAATGATGTCAACGGTTCTGCCCGTTACAGAATGGCCACATTCCGGTGTTTGGAAGTTTTTTCAGCCGGAAAACCACGTCTGGAGCCGGCATTGTCTCCGAAAGGTTTAATATGTTGCGCTATAATAGAATTGCGGCTGCTGTGATCGTGGCCACCCTTGGTCTTCAGTTTCCCGCTTTCGCGCAGGAAGATGCCGTCGTCGCAAAGGTCGGCGATCTGGAAATCCGCCAGTCCGAACTCGATCTTGCCATGAGCAATCTCGATCCGCAGCTTGCACAGCTTCCTGACGAACAGAAGAAAGTCGCTGCTCTCTCAGGCGCCATCGACGTCAAGCTTCTGGTGAAGGACGCGACTGCCGAAGGTCTGGAAAAGACCGAAGACTTCAAGAAGCGTCTCGCTTTCATCACTGATCGCGAACTGCACAACGCATACTTCCGCAAGCATGTGGTTGATGCCGTGACCAATGAAGAGGTCAAGGCACGCTACGAGAAGGAAGTGGCCGCGCTTCCAAAGGAAGATGAAATCAAGGCTGCCCACATTCTGGTTGCGACCGAAGAGGAAGCCAAGGACGTGATAAAGCAGCTGGACGCTGGCAAGGATTTTGCAGCGCTGGCAAAAGAAAAGTCGACCGATTCCAACAAGGATGACGGCGGCGATCTCGGCTGGTTCGGCAAGGGCCGCATGGTTCCTGAATTCGAAGAGGCTGCTTTTGCTCTCGAAAAGGGTGCCTACACAAAGACCCCGGTCAAGTCGCAGTTCGGCTTCCATGTCATCAAGCTGGAAGACAAGCGCGTTGCACCGCCACCAGCCTATGATCAGGTCGAAGCACAGGTTCGTCAGCTCGTCATGCGCGACAAGTATGTTGCCCTGATCGAAAAGGCCAAGGCCGAGCAGAAGATCGACATTCCCGATGAGGCAATGCGCAAGGCTTACGACGAAGCCAGCAAGCAGCAGGCCGCCGAGCCACCTGCACAGCAGTAATTCTCCGCAATTTACGGGGCGGCGATGAGCCGCCCCGTTTTCATTTTATCTCGTCCCGAAAAATGCAGGTTCCCCGCCAATGTCCGCTGCCGTTTCACCGCTCGCTCCCAAATCCTATCCAGACATGCCAGCCCTTCGCGGTGTGCGAATGGCGACGGCCGCCGCCGGTATCAAATACAAGAACCGCACCGACGTTCTGTTGATGGTATTCGATGAGCCAGCCAGCGTTGCGGGCGTTTTCACGAAATCGAAATGCCCATCCGCCCCGGTCGATTTTTGCCGTGCCAATCTGGCGCAGGGCGTTGCGCGCGCCGTGGTCGTCAATTCCGGCAACGCCAATGCCTTTACCGGCGTCAAGGGCCGGGCCGCGACCGAGTTGACGGGAAAATCCGCAGCCGAGGCCGTGGGCTGTGCAGCCAACGAAGTGTTTCTCGCCTCCACCGGCGTCATCGGTGAACCACTCGATGCCACCAAGTTTGCAGGCGTTCTCGGCCAGATGAATGCGGACGCCAAGGGCGACTTCTGGCAGGAGGCTGCCAAGGCTATCATGACCACGGATACCTATCCGAAGGTCGCAACACGCACAGCCGAGATCGGTGGCGTCACCGTTACGATCAACGGTATCGCCAAGGGTGCCGGCATGATTGCGCCTGACATGGCGACGATGCTGTCCTTCGTCGTGACCGATGCGGATATCGCACCTGCTGCCTTGCAGGCACTGCTGGCCGCAGGCGTTGGCCCGACGTTCAATTCGGTGACTGTCGATAGCGATACCTCCACCTCCGATACGCTGATGCTGTTTGCAACGGGTGCGGCCCGTGCAGACGGACAGGCACGTATCGAGACGGCTGAAGATGCCAAGCTCGGATCGTTCCGCGAAGCATTGAACGATCTGTTGAAAGACCTTGCGCTGCAGGTCGTTCGCGATGGCGAAGGCGCGCGCAAGATGGTCGAAATCACCGTGACGGGTGCCGAAAACGACGCGGCAGCCAAGAAGATCGCTCTGTCCATAGCCAACTCGCCGCTGGTCAAGACAGCGGTCGCTGGTGAGGACGCCAACTGGGGCCGTGTCGTCATGGCCGTCGGCAAGTCCGGCGAAATGGCAGACCGCGATCGTCTGGCAATCTGGTTCGGCCATGTCCGCGTGGCCGTCAATGGCGAGCGTGACGCGGATTATTCCGAGGCTGAAGCCACTGCCGTCATGAAAAACCAGGATATTCCGGTTAAGGTGGATATCGGTCTGGGCAGCGGCACGGCAACCGTGTGGACCTGCGACTTGACCAAGGAATATGTCGAAATCAACGGCGATTATCGGAGCTGACCGGTGGGGCCTAATGATATCCAGAACGCTTCCGTCAATCTTCCGCTTGTGCGGCGTCTCGAAGCTGTCAGCTTTCGTGCATGGCCAGCATCGTCCGTCATCTATGACGGCAGCTGGCAGATAAGGCTGACGGGTTCGCATCCGTCCAAGCGCATCAATTGCGTGGTGCCGCTCGATCCATCCGATTACGGTAATTGCAGTCTTCGTCTGGAAAAGGCGCGCAAACGCTTCGAAGATTTCGGGCGTCCGCTGATCGTGCGTGAAACGACGCTGATGCCACCGCAACTGCGCGAGCACCTGCTGGCGGATGGCTGGAGCGTGTTCGAAGACGTCGATGTCATGACCGCAGATCTTGTCGATGCCGAGCTGCCAGAAACCATAGCGCATCTTCCAACCCATGATATCGGGCGCTTTGTCGAAGCCAGCCTGAAGATCAGCAGCGAAGACCCGGCTTTGCGGTCCCCCATTGCCGAGATAGTCAGCTCCATCAAGCCGACGCTTGGGCTTTTCATCAAGGAAGAGGTCGAAGGCGAACCGTTGGCGACCGTCATTTGCGTGCAGGATAACGACCTTGCTGGCATCCTGTCGCTGGATGTGGACCCGTCGATCCGCCGAAGAGGGACGGCAACGGAAATTCTGACGTCGGCGCTTCGCTGGTCACGGATCAGCGGCGCGAAAACCGCGTGGCTTCAGGTGGTGTCCACCAATCGGCCCGCCATTGGCCTTTACGAGAAGTTCGGCTTTTCGACAGCCTATACTTATCGCTATTGGCGCAAGGACGCGGAGTGATGGCTGACGCTGTGAGAAACATCCTTCTTGTCGCTGCCTGCGCACTCATCGATAGCGATGGCAGAATTCTGCTGGCGCAGCGGCCGGAAGGCAAATCGCTGGCCGGTTTGTGGGAGTTTCCGGGCGGTAAGGTCGAAAGCGGCGAAACGCCGGAGGAGACTCTGGTTCGGGAGCTTGAGGAAGAGCTCGGGATCAAGACCAAGATTGCGTGTCTCGCACCGCTGACCTTTGCCAGCCACACCTATGAGACATTTCACCTTCTGATGCCGCTTTACGTCTGCCGTCGTTATGAGGGAATTCCGCGCGGGGCGGAGGGGCAGGCGATAAAGTGGGTCAAGCCGCAGGCCTTGCGCGATTACCCCATGCCGCCCGCCGATGAGCCGCTTATCCCCTATCTTCAGGACCTGCTGTAAACAATCCCGTGAATAAAGGCTTCGAAGGGCCTGCATCGTCTCAAAACGGGGCGCTATTAACCAATCGTTTATCACCCTCTGGCAAATTCAAAGACTGAACAATTGGTAAATGGCGCGTAGCGAGGCCTTGGTATGAACGAGGATTTTTGGAAGACAGTGGAGGGACGCCGGTCCTATTCTGAAAAATCGCGCAAAATCGGCGTTGTTAATGTCGCTCTGCTGTTTGGTATGGTGGCGATTGCGCTGTCGCTGATCGTTACCCCCATGCTGGCAGGCAAGACGCCGCCGGCACGTTTCGCCCAGACACCCGATAGTTTCGATATGATCAGCACCGGCTCGATCAATCGTGTCGAACCGGCCAAGAAATCCTACAGCATCCGCCGCAGTGTCACCCAGCCCATGCCGGGTTCGGTTTGTATCGTTGATGGTTATGCCAACGGTCGGGACTGCTGATTTTCAGGTCTAATAGTTTCCTAACGCTCTCCCTCATTCCTGTCCTTGTGACAGGAATCCAGCCGTCGCGCGTCTGCGCGACGGGGAGAGTCCTTCCAGCCCAAGGACTTGGGCTGGCTGGATTCCTGTGACAGGCACAGGAATGAGGGAACGCATATAAAAACGCCGCAGATACTATCTGCGGCGTTTTCGTTTCAATCAGTGCTGGACCGTTGTAGGCTCTTCCGGCGGTGTCTCCACCTCCGGCCGTTTCGTCCGCATCAATTTCAGGACGAAAACGAAGAATGCCGGGACGAAGAAGACCGCAAGGATCGTTGCGGAGATCATGCCACCGAGAACGCCGGTACCGATGGCGTTCTGGCTGGCGGCGCTTGGCCCTGTAGCGATGGCCAGCGGCACCACGCCAAGCGTGAAGGCCAGCGAGGTCATGATGATCGGCCGGAAACGGACCTTTGCAGCTAGAACTGCGGATTCCAGCAGGGTTTTTCCTTCCGCGTAATAGTCCTTGGCAAATTCCACGATAAGGATCGCGTTCTTGGCTGAGAGACCGATGATCGCGATCAGGCCCACCTTGAAGTAGATGTCGTTGGGCATATCCCGAAGAAGGACCGCCAGCACCGAGCCGATGATGCCAAGGGGCACGACCAGCATCACCGCAAGCGGAATGGACCAGCTCTCATAGAGACCCGCTAGCAGCAGGAACACGAAGAGAATGCTGAGGCTGAACAGGAACGGTGCCTGCGAGCCGGACTTGATCTCTTCCAAAGCTTGGCCGGTCCACTCGTAACCAATGCCGGCTGGAAGTTCGGAGGCAAGGCGTTCCATCTCGGTGATAGCCGCACCGGTCGAATTTCCCGGTGCTGGCGCACCCGAAATACGGATGGTCGGATAACCATTGTAGCCGACGACCTGCGGAGAACCCTTCTGCCATTGCGCGATGGCAAACGAGCTGAGAGGCACCATGCCGCCGCTGGCATTGCGCACGTTCAGCTTCAACAGATCCTCGACCTGAAGACGGTCACGGTCCTGCGCCTGAACGACGACGCGCTGCATGCGTCCAGCATTTGGAAAGTCGTTGATGTAGGACGATCCAAGGTTGGCGGTAATGGTGTTGTTGATATCGGCGAAGGTGATGCCGAACGTGTTGGCTTTCTCGCGATCGATCACCAGCATGATCTGCGCAGCATCCGGCAGGCCTTCGATACGCATGCCAGCAAGTACAGGGCTCTTGCCTGCCTTTTGCATCAATTCGCCAGCCGCAGCCGAAAGAGCGGCCTGGCCAATGCCATTGCGGTCTTGCAAGCGGAAGGAGAAGCCGCCGGATGTACCGAAGCCTTCAATGGGCGGTGGCGAAAGGGCAAACGTCGTCGCGTCTTTCAGGCCAAACAGCTTCATGTTGGCGCGGTTGGCGATGTCCTGCGCCGAGTTGTCGGCCCCACGTTCGCTCCAGTCCTTCAAGGTAATGAAGGCCAGCGCTGCGTTGGCACCGTTGCCGGAGAAGCTGAAGCCCTGAATTGCAACGACATCCTTTACCGACGGTTCGTCCTTGAAGATTTTCTCGATCTGTTCGATGGAGGCAACCGTGCGGTTGGCACTGGCTTCCGGTGGTCCCTGAATGTCAACGATCAGGAAGCCCTGATCCTCATCCGGCACGAAGGCGCTGGGAAGGCTGACGAAGAGATAACCGAGACCGGCGACCAGCGCGAGGTAGATGACCATCATTCGCCCCGCACGACGGGCACCGCCCGTTGCCGCCTTGGTATAGCCATTCGTCAGGCCATCGAACTTCCTGTTGAACCAGCCGCCCAAACCGCGCTTTTCCTGATGGCCCTGCTTGATGGGCTTGAGGAACGTGGCGCAAAGAGCCGGTGTCAAAGACAATGCGAGGAAGGCGGAGAACAGAATGGACACGACCATCGTCAAGCTGAACTGACGATAGATGATGCCGGTCGATCCCGGGAAGAAAGCCATGGGTATGAACACGCAGGCCAGAACCAGCGTGATGCCGAGAATGGCACCGGTGATCTGCTTCATGGCCTTCTGGGTTGCAGCTTTCGGCGACAAGCCTTCTTCGGCCATGATGCGCTCGACGTTCTCAACGACGACGATGGCATCATCCACCAGAATACCGATGGCGAGCACCATGGCAAACATGGTCAGAACGTTGATGGAAAACCCGGTGGCATACATGACCGCGCAGGTGCCCAGCAGCGCCACCGGCACAACCAGCGTGGGAATGACCGTGTAGCGGAAATTCTGCAGGAAGACGAACATCACGATGAAGACGAGAACGATGGCCTCGACCAGCGTGTGCAACACTTTTTCGATGGATGCCGAAACGAAGGGGCTGGTGTCATAGGGAACGGTGTAGGCAACGCCGCTTGGAAAGAAGCGCGATAGTTCCTCCAGTTTTGCCGAGACGGCTTTCGAGGTCGCAACGGCATTGCCGGTGGAGGAAAGCTGAATCCCAACGGCCGCACTGGCCTGTCCGTTGAGGCGGCTGGAAAAGTTGTAGGTCTCCGCGCCGAGTTCGATACGGGCAACGTCTTTCAGTCGCACGCTGCTACCATCGGGGTTGGCACGCAGCACGATATTGCCGAATTCCGCAGGATCGGTCAGTTGTCCCTTTACCAGAACGGTGGCGGTCAAATCCTGGCTGATGGGGTTAGGTGCAGCACCGATCTGGCCTGCGGCGACCTGCGCATTTTGCGCGGTGATTGCGCTGTTGATATCGCCAGCCGTAAGGTTGAGGCCAACAAGCTTGTCGGCATCGATCCAGACGCGCATGGCGCGTTGTGATGAGAACAGCTGGGCACGACCGACACCTTCGATACGGCGCAATTCACCCAGGACGTTGCGGTTGAGATAGTCCCCCAGCGCCACCTCGTCCATGGTGCCATCGGTCGAGGTCAGCGTGATGAACATGAGGAAGCCTGATGCGGCTTCTTCCACCGTCACGCCTTGGGCGGCGACGGCAGAAGGCAGACGTGCCTCGACACGGCGAATTGCGTTTTGCACATCGACTGAGGCCTGATTGATGTTGGTGCCAGCCTCGAATGTGGCGTTGATGGAGACCTGACCCGATGTATCCGAGGTGGACTCGAAATACATCAGCCCTTCGACGCCGTTCAACTCATCTTCAATAAGCCGGGTGACGCCCTGGTAGATATCCTGAGGCGACGCGCCGGGATAGGTGGTGGAAATCGTCAGCTGCGGCGGCGCGACCTTGGGATATTGCGCAATCGGCAGAAACGGCAGGGCGATGATGCCGGCGATGGAAATAAACAGCGCAAAGACCCAGGCGAGGATCGGCCGTCTTATGAAAAGCTGTGCCATGAAAGGACCTTACTGCTTGGGTGCTTGCGCCGGTGTCTCGGCTGTTTTTTCCGGCTGCCATGGTTCCGGCTTTATCTTGCCGCCGGGCTGGACCTTCTGGGCACCATCGACCACGACTTTATCGCCAGCGGTCAAACCCTTTTCGACCACCCATTCCGTTTCAAGCGCCTGCCCGAGTTCGATAGGACGCGCTTCTGCGGTATCGCCGTTGACGACATAGACCAGCGGCTTTCCGTCCGCATTGCGGATGATCGAGCGCTGGGGAACGGTGACAGCATTTTCTCGAACCGCCTGCTCGATTCTGACCCGCACATACATGCCGGGCAGCAAATCGCGGCGGGCATTGGGAAACTCTGCCCGCAACGTGACCTGACCCGTGGTGGAATCCACGCTGGCGCTGGCAAACAGTAGACGACCGGCGTCCGGATAGACCGAGCCATCATCGAAAACCAGCCGGACGCTGGCTTGACCGGGGGCCGGGCTTGCCAGCCTCCCGTCATCGACAGCGCGTCTCAGCGCCATCATATCCTGCGCAGATTGGGTGAAATCCGCGTAGCTGGGGTCGATCTGCTGAATCAAGGCAAGGTTCTGAGTGCCATCGGCGGTGACCAACGCACCTTCGGTAACGAGCGCGCCGCCGATGATGCCGCTGATGGGGGCGCGGACTTCGGTATAATCGAGGTTGATGCGTGCTTCATCCAGCGCAGCCTGCTGAAGCGCAACATCGGCATCCGCCTGAGCGAGATTGACCGCTGCCGTGTCGTAATCGATGCCGGTCGACACGTTGCGTTCACGCAGGTTTTTCTGGCGTTCCAATTGCTGGCGCGCATTGCTTTGCGTTGCCTGGGCGCGCTGCAAGGATGCTTCCGCACTGGCGACGCGGACTTTGAACAGCCGTGGATCGATGCGGTAGAGGACATCGTCCTTTTGGACCAACGTTCCCTGCTCGAACACACGTTCCAACAATATGCCGGAAACCCGTGCGCGAACCTCGGCAACCCGTGTCGCGGCAATACGGCCTGGAAGCTCGTTGACCACAGGCACTGATTTTGCCGTCAGTTCCAGCACGCCAACGGCAGGGGGTGGCATCTGCGCGCCTTCCTGTGCGTGAACAATCGTCGGTGCCGCCAGTACGAAGGCGGCAGTCATCAAGGTTAGCAGTCGCGGCAGAGTGGTTCTGCTGTGCATCATATGTCCTCATCATATCACCCTCGGGTGATCGTCATGTTTCGTCGGGAAAGGTCGTGTAAATAGCGCGAATACCGTCGAGAATTGCCAGCCTGTCTGCTGGTTCCCATTGGTGGAAATTGAAATATTCTGTGCAGCAGAAGCCCGTCAGTGCCAGATAAGCGATCATGGCTGCTTTCGGTCGTTTGCCTTTTTCCATGGCGGCAAGATCCTTACGGGTCCAGTCGCTCATGCGGTCGTGGATTTTCTCTTCGCTCGACATGGCCGCGCTGATGGCGAGGCAAACCGCTTTGTCGGTATCATCAGGCACCTTCTCGGCCACCGCAATGCGACCGAACAGCTCGGGGTGCGGCAGATGACTGCTGCCATTGATGGCGTCCTGCGCGCGCTCTTCTTCTGCTGCAAGACGTCTTTCGATGAGGGCTTCGAGCAAAGCGGACTTGGATTTGTGATCATAGACGACACGCGATTTGCTGACGCCAGCTTCCTGCGCCACGGCATCGATGGAAAAGCCGGTCGCGCCAGCACGCAGGACAACCCTTTCGGCGGCGTCGAGAATGTCATCCGTGCTGATTTTACGTGTTCTTGCCATAATAATTGGGTCCTGAAACTGGATTTTTAAATACGAACGTTCGTGTTTTAAAGCAAGTGTGAAACTATCACGATATTTTGTGTATTCAGATCAATGGCTTGGCGCTTCGATCAGCGGTTTGCGAGCGTTATTCGTTTCCCGCATATTTGTCGTCGATGTGCGAATGACTTCTGAAATTTGAAGGAGTTGTTTGCCGATCGGTGTCGAACTGCGCCAGATCATGCCGATGGTTCTGATAGGGGCGGGGGCGTCGAAATGCGACACCGAGACATGGGCAGAGCGGGTTTCCATGGGAACCGCCATTTCCGGGATGAGCGTTACGCCGATGCCGGCGCTGACCATCTGCACCAAGGTCGATAGCGAACTGCCTTCCATGACTTCTCTGGGCTGTGATGAGCCGACATTGCAAAATGACAGCGCCTGATCGCGGAAGCAATGCCCTTCTTCCAAGAGCAGCAACCGCATTTTGGGTAGTGCCGTGCGTTCAGGCACAGGCTGGCCGCCATCCTTATGCTGCCTGACCAACACGAACTCCTCATCGAAGAGCTTCGATTCTATAAGAGACGGTTCCGATATCGGCAAAGCCACGATGGCGAGATCGAGATCGCCCTGTTTCAGCTCTTCGAGCAACTTGGCGGTCTGGGTTTCACGCACCCGAATTTCGATACCGTCGAATGTTCTGTTCAGGTCATTGATGATGGTGGGAAGCAGATAGGGTGCAATGGTGGGAATGACGCCGATGCGAAGGCGCGACAGAAACGAGTTTTTCGATGCGCGCGCCAACTCTCCCAGTTCACTCACACCGCGCAGAATCTGATTCACACGCACGGCGAATGTCTGACCGAAAGCGGTCAGTTTCACTTCTTTCGCGCCGCGCTCAAAGAGATCGTGTCCGACTTCCTGCTCCAGTTCCTTGATCTGCATGGAAAGCGCTGGTTGAGAGATGGCGCAGGCATCTGCCGCCAACCGAAAACGCTTGTGGCGCGCCAATGCCTCGAAATACCGCAACTGCTTCAATGTCAGATTTTTCATAAGCTGAGCTTATCGTCTTAATCAGTAAATCCAACTTAAATTTATGGTTAGGGGTCGTTAAAAGGTCTTGTGGCGAGGTTACATTTCACTTCGTGTCGTGGTTTGCCGCGATCAAGGTCAACTGAAATCCTGCAATTTTGACAGCAACAGCTTAACGTCCACTCAAAAGTGACATGGAGACTATCATGGATCAGAAAACTGATAGCGCGGGCAAATGTCCCGTGGCCCACGGCCAGACACCCAAGGCCGTTCGCTCGAACAGAGATTGGTGGCCCAACCAGCTGAACATCCAAATCCTGCATCACGGCTCGTCCCTTTCTGATCCTTTGGGCAAGGACTTCGATTATGCCGAAGCGTTCAAGGCGCTCGATCTGGATGCTGTGAAGGCTGACCTCCACGCCCTGATGACTGATTCTCAGGACTGGTGGCCCGCCGACTTTGGTCACTATGGTGGTCTGTTCATCCGCATGGCCTGGCACAGCGCAGGCACGTACCGCATTACTGATGGTCGCGGCGGTGCCGGTGCCGGTCAGCAGCGTTTTGCGCCACTCAACAGCTGGCCCGATAACGCCAACCTCGACAAGGCCCGTCGTCTTCTGTGGCCGATCAAGCAGAAATACGGCAACAGCATTTCCTGGGCCGATTTGATGATCCTGACCGGCAACGTCGCGCTGGAATCCATGGGCTTCAAGACATTCGGTTTTGCCGGTGGTCGCGCAGACGTCTGGGAGCCGGAAGAGCTTTTCTGGGGTCCTGAGGGCACATGGCTGGGCGATGAGCGTTACAGTGGCGAACGCGAACTGGCGGAACCGCTGGGTGCGGTGCAGATGGGTCTTATCTACGTCAACCCGGAAGGTCCCAACGGCAATCCTGATCCTATCGCTTCCGCTCGCGATATTCGCTCCACATTTGCCCGTATGGCCATGGACGATGAAGAAACCGTGGCACTGATCGCAGGCGGCCACACATTCGGCAAGACGCATGGCGCAGGCGATCCATCCCTCATCGGCGTAGAGCCTGAAGGCGGTGAGCTGGAAGCGCAGGGTCTTGGCTGGCATAACACATTCGGCACCGGCATCGGCAAGGACACGACGACCGGTGGTCCGGAAGTGACGTGGACGCAGACGCCGACGCAGTGGAGCAACTTCTTCTTCGAAAACCTCTTCGCTTTCGAATGGGAGCTGACCACAAGCCCGGCTGGTGCCAAGCAATGGGTGGCCAAGAACGCCGACCCGTCGATCCCCGATGCCTATGACCCAACTACGAAGCATCTTCCAACCATGCTGACATCCGATCTGGCGCTGCGTTTCGACCCGGCCTATGAGAAGATTTCGCGTCGCTTCCTTGAAAACCCGGACCAGTTTGCCGATGCGTTCGCACGTGCCTGGTTCAAGCTGACTCACCGCGATATGGGGCCGAAGGTTCGTTATCTCGGACCGGAAGTGCCGGCCGAAGATCTGATCTGGCAGGACGTCATTCCACCAGTCGATCATCCTCTGGTCGATGACGCAGACATTGCCAACCTCAAGGCAAAGGTGCTGGCAACGGGTCTCAGTGTGCAGGAACTGGTGTCCACCGCCTGGGCGTCGGCATCCTCGTTCCGTGGATCGGACAAGCGTGGTGGTGCCAATGGTGCCCGTATCCGTTTGGAGCCGCAGAAGAATTGGGAAGCCAACCAGCCACAGCAGCTGGCGAAGGTTCTCAGCGTTCTCGAAGGCATCCAGAGTGACTTTAATGCTGGCCAAACCGGCGGCAAGAAAGTTTCGCTCGCCGACTTGATCGTGCTTGCCGGTGCCGCTGGTGTCGAAAAGGCGGCAAAGGCTGGCGGTCACGATATCACCGTACCGTTCACGCCTGGTCGCACGGATGCGTCTCAGGAGCAGACGGATGTCGCGTCCTTTGCAGCACTCGACCCGCGTGCCGATGGTTTCCGCAACTTCGTCAACAAGGCTCGTCACCAGTTCATGAAGCCGGAAGAGGCACTTGTGGACCGTGCCCAGCTTCTGAAGCTGACTGGACCGGAAATGACCACGCTCGTTGGTGGTTTGCGTGTTCTCAATGTCGGCAAACCGGACCACGGCGTCTTCACCACGCGTCCTGAAACGCTGACCAACGACTTCTTCGTCAACCTTCTGGACATCGACCTGCAATGGGCACCGGTTCAGGGACAGGAAGGCGTCTATGAAGCACGTAGCCGTAAGACCAACGAAGCAAAGTGGACGGGAACGCGTGTCGATCTGATTTTCGGCTCGCATTCACAGCTTCGCGCTTTGGCAGAGGTTTACGCCTCGGCAGACGCAAAGCATAAGTTTGTGAAAGACTTCGTCGTGGCCTGGAACAAGGTGATGAATGCCGATCGGTTTGATCTGGTCTGACCCGGCTTCCGATTCTACCGTGAGACGACGACACGGATTGGCCCATCGGATTTAACCGTAGATAGCACCGGGCGTGGCGATTGCCACGCCCGGTAAACATGTGTTTTGTTTTCCTAAACCATTTTTAGATTTTTTTACGATTTCGCTAACCACAATCTAAAACATTGGATAACCGTTAGTGTGCTTTGTAGTGTCAAAGCTTGTAGACGGTGCGCGACGTGGCGACGACGGCAGGCAAGGCACATCCAATAAAAAAATCTCAATACGCGTATTGTATAAAATACTGATATAAGATTTTAGACGAGCTCCGGGTTGACCAAAAAGTTCTATCGAGGGACAAGACGATGCGTATCGTGCGGTTAGTTCTTAGTGCCATTTTGGCGATCACTTTGTTTTCTTCCGCTCACGCTGGCTCACTGCCTCAGCCGACGGGCAAAACTATTCTGACGATATCCGGCAATATAGCCAACACCAACGCGGATGGTGCTGCGAAATTCGATCGTGATATGCTGGAAGCGATCGGCATCGTGACGGTGGAGACGCATTCACCATGGTACGACGGGCTGACGCGATTCGAAGGCGTTTCGCTGAAGAAACTGATGGATCTCGTTGGTGCAAAGGGTACCACGGTAACCGCGGTGGCGCTGAATGATTACGTCAGCACCCTTCCCATGGCAGATTTTGACAAGTTCAATGTCATACTGGCCATGAAGCGGGACGGGAGCTATATGGAGGTTCGCGAAAAGGGTCCGTTATTCGTGATCTATCCCTACGACACCGCCCCGGAACTTCAAACCCAGACCTATTATACCCGCTCCGCCTGGCAGGTTGCAAAGCTGATAGTCAAGTAAAGGTGCCAATTGCGTAAGGTATTGGCGGTCATCATATGCTGCTTCGTGTTGGCTACGGGCTACATTGCCTACGTCATCGCACAGCGACAAACCGCGTTGCAGAAATTCGCCAGATATAATGATTCTTGGGCAGTCAGTCAGACCGTCTCGGAATATCTGCGCCTCCAGAACAATCTTTATGGCTTCCTGCTGGATCCGGAGCACGTCACGCACGACGATCTGCGTTTGCGGATGGATTTGATGCTGGGCAGGTTGGAGCTTTTGAAGCAGGGAAATCTGGGAGCTTTCATTGGCGGCAGGCCGGAATGGCGCGATCTCGTCACAAATTTGACGACGGTTCTTACCGATCTCGACAAGCAGATCGACGACCTGCAACCCTCTGTCGTCAAACCTATTCTGGAATCGATGAGAGCGCTCGATGGTCCCTTGACGACGCTTGCATCATCATCGGTCGCCTATGATGTGGAAGTTGTCGACAATGCTCACTCGGAGGTTCGCCAGCTTCACACCATATTCTCCGCACTTGCGGGCGGTCTGATCGTTTGCGGCATCGCGCTCATTTTGCTTCTCAACCGCCATAACAATCTTCTGGACCGTGCCCATAAGGATATGCGCGGTTTGACGGACGATCTGCGGGCGGCCACTTTGGAGCTGAAGGATAACAATGCCCGTCTTGAGCACGATGCTTATCATGACGCTCTGACCGAGTTGCCCAACCGTGCGCTTTTCCGTCGGGAGTTGAACGAGAGGCTTGCCTTGGCTGATGCAGGGACCTCGATTATTCTTCTGCTGGATCTGGATGGCTTCAAGGATATCAACGACACGCTTGGCCATGATGTCGGCGATGCGCTGTTGCAGTCCGTTGCCACGCGCCTGTCTTCCATCCGCGAGGACGCGGATATGGTGTGCCGGCTGGGTGGCGACGAGTTTGCTTTCATCACCAGTGCACGTGACGAAGATGAAGCGCTTGCCTTTGCAGAATCGGTGATTTCACAGATAAGCCAACCCTATAATCTGGGGGAACTGGAAATCAAAATCGGGACTTGCGTGGGCATTGCCGTTTCCAGCGATGTCACGAATGCCGATGAGTTGTTCAAGCGCGCCGATCTTGCGCTTTACGAATCCAAGAGGCTTGGCCCCGGTCGCGTCAGCGTGTTCCAGGATCATATGCAGCAGCAGCTGACGGAGAAAAGGTCGTTCGAAGCGGACTTGCAAACAGCCGTTCAGAACAACGAGATGGAAGTCTATTACCAGCCGCAAATGCTGACGAAGACACGAGAAATCTGCGGGTTCGAGGCTTTGCTGCGGTGGACGCACCCGGTGCGCGGCAGTGTGCCCCCATCGGCGTTCATTCCGGTGGCGGAACGGACCGGACTGATCCATTCGCTGGGCAAATGGGCCATGGATACCGCTTGCCAGGAAGCCAAAACTTGGAAGGGTGATCTCAAAATTGCGATCAACCTTTCCCCCGTGCAGTTCCACAGCACCAGCCTCATTCAAAACGTGGTGGAGGCGCTCGACAAGAGCGGGCTGGACGCCAGCAGGCTCGAACTCGAGATTACCGAGTCCGTGCTGCTCAACAAAAGCGATCAGACGCTCGATACGCTTGAAAAACTGAAAGATGTCGGCATAAAGATCGCCATGGACGATTTTGGAACCGGCTATTCGTCGCTTGGGAATTTGCGCGGCGTACCCTTCGACAAGATCAAGATCGATCAGTCGTTCCTGCGGGATGTGGCGACAGATACTGATGCGTTGGCCATTGTCGAATTCGTGGTCGGCATGGCCAAAAGTTTGAGAATGACGACGATTGCCGAAGGTATCGAAACGCAGGAGCAGTTCGATTGCATGTCCCGGTTGGGTTGTGACCAGATGCAGGGATATCTGATCGGCCGACCAGGCCCTGCCGAAAAGCTCAATGTCTTCAGACGGTCGAGCTAAGTGTTTCCATTCTCCCTGTGTGTCGGGCGAGAGATCTAATTGCGTTTATGCGTGGCTTTGCCATGAGGGGAAGTTAAAATGGAACGGCTTGACGTGCATGGGGTAAAGCTCGATTTGGCGCGGGAGGAGGTTTCTCCAATTATCTGGGATGCCCTTGCGGACGGAAGCTATGAGGCCAAGGAAGCCCGCAGCATTCTCAAAGCCATCAAGCCGGGCGACCGCGTACTCGAGCTTGGCTCCGGCATCGGCATCATCACCTCCATCCTTGCAAGTATCAAGGATGTGATGGTCTGGGCTTTCGAGGCGAACCCTGGAACGGCTGCACTGGCTGCACGGGTGATCAAGACCAATTGCGCCGATAATGTCGTATTTTCGCAAGGGTTGCTGACCGCGCATGCCCCGCATGTTCACCCGTTTTATGTGCGCAAAGATCTTTGGATGTCGTCCATGGATGAAAATCAGGGGCCATACGAACACCGCATCGAAATCCCGTCGGAAAACATAGATGCATTCATTGCCGAACATCGCATCAACGCGCTGGTGATGGATATTGAAGGTGCGGAGCACGATCTGTTGCAGAATGCGCAGCTTGCCGGTGTCGAGCGTATCTTCGTGGAATTGCACGACCATCTCTACAATCTGGCAGGCATCCGCGATATTACCCAGGCGCTGGCGCTGAAGGGTTATTCCTACGATCCGCGGGGCTCTCGCGGACCGTGCGTCCTGTTTTCCAAGGACGATAGCAAGCGGGAATATGATCCCGACGTGGACTAAGCGTCAGGCGTTTACGCCTTCATATTCCAGCGATGCTGAGATCAGTTCACGTGCGTAAGGGTGTGTCGCACCGTTACGCGCAATGGCATCACGCGGAAGTATTTCCGTGACTTCACCACGCAGCATCACCGCAAACCTGTCACACATGTGGTCAACGACGGCCAAATCGTGCGTGACCATGATGTAGGTGAAGCCGCGCTCCTCTCTAAGTCGCTGCAGAAGGTTGAGGATTTCAGCCTGTACCGAGACATCCAGTGCCGAGGTCGGCTCATCCAGCAACAGCAGGGATGGCTCAAGGATCAAGGCGCGGGCAATGGCCACACGCTGGCGCTGACCCCCGGAAAGCTGGTGGGGAAAACGGTCCAGGAACGAAACCGGCAGGCCAACGTCGGTGATGGCCTTGCGCATCCGCTCTTCCTTGTCGGCAAGCTTATGGATGGTGAGAGGTTCGTTCAGCACGGTTCTGACCGACTGGCGCGGGTGCAGCGAACCGTAGGGGTCCTGAAACACCATTTGCAAGGTGCGGCAGCGCTCGATCAACGGCATGTCGCGTACGGATTTGCCGTTGATCAGGACGTCGCCTTTCCAGAAATCGGTCAGCAGGGAAACGCAGCGCAGAACGGTGGATTTGCCAGAGCCAGACTCACCGACAAGTCCGAAACATTCACCGGGCTGCACGGAAAAAGATACGGACGGTAGAACTTTGACCGCTGCCGGCCCTTCGCCGAAGCTGATCGACAGGTCGTGAATTTCAACAGAAACTGACATCAGGCGTGTTCCTCAAGCCATTCCGGGCGACGGTCCAGCACCGCCAGCGGCGCACGGGTGCCGCCAATGCGGGGCTGAGCGGCCAAAAGGCCGCGTGTGTAGGGGTGTTGTGCGGCATCCAGATTGCCTGCCGACAGGGTTTCAACCACCTGACCCGCATACATGATGAGAACGCGGTCGCAGAAATTGCGCACCAGATTGAGGTCGTGGCTGATCATGATGAGGCCGATGCCGCGATCCCGAACGAGGCCATCGAGAATGTTGAGCACCTGCAACCGAACAGTGACGTCGAGTGCCGATGTTGGCTCGTCCGCGATGACGAGATCAGGGTCGGCCAGCAGCATCATGGCAATCATCACGCGCTGGCCCATGCCGCCGGAAATCTCATGCGGATATTGTGCGTAGACCCGCTCGGGATCGCGGATTTTGACCGCTTCCAGCATGACGAGCGCCCTGATCTTGGCTTCTGCTTTCGTGCATTTGAAATGCCGCAGATAGGTTTCCGCCACCTGATCGCCAACGCGCCTGATAGGGTTCAGCGAAAATTTCGGGTCCTGAAGGATCATCGACATGCGTCTGCCGCGAACCTTCAGCATTTCCTTCTCCGAAAGCGACAGAAGATCGAGTGAATCGAAGCGAAGCGTATCGGCAGTGATCGTCGCACCCGGCAGAAGGCGCAACAGTGCACGTCCCACAGTGGATTTGCCCGAACCGCTCTCGCCGACGATGCCCAGCCGTTCACGCCCCAGGGTGAAGGACACGCCGCGTACTGCCTCTGTTTGCGAGCCGCCATAACGGATGCGGAGATTTTCGACGTCCAGTATTGTCCGTTCCATGGTCTATCTCCGGTTCATCTGCTTTGGATCGAGCGCATCGCGCAGACCATCACCCAAAAGATTGAAGGCAAGGCTGACGGTGAGGATCGATATGCCCGGGAAAGTAACCAGCCACCAATTGTCCAGCATGTAGCGACGACCGGTCGCAATCATCGCGCCCCATTCCGGCAGCGGTGGTTGTGCGCCAAGGCCGAGAAAGCCGAGGCCTGCCGCCGTCAGAATGACGGTTGCCATGTTCAGTGTCAGGCGAATGAGCACCGATGGTAGGCACATGGGCATGATCGACTTGACGATGATACGGATGGGTGATGCGCCCTGGAGACGGGCTGCGGCAATGTAATCGGCATTGCGGAAAGTCAGTGCTTCCGCGCGGGCAAGACGGGCGATCGGTGGCCATGAGGTGAGTGCGATGGCAATGATCGCGTTGTTGAGGCTAGGGCCGAGTGCTGCGACGAAAGCCAGCGACAGGATCAGGCTTGGGAAGGAGAGGAAGATATCGGTAATACGCATCATCACCGTATCGAATTTGCCACCAAGATAACCAGATGCAGTGCCGATGATGAGGCCGATGGGGCCAACCACGATGGAGACCAGAAAGATGATGGTCAGCGTGATGCGCGCACCGAAAACCAGGCGGCTGAAAATGTCACGGCCCAGATCGTCGGTTCCGAACAGATGTCCGTCTCCGGGGGCTCTGAGGACGTTCGCAAGGTTTTGCACATAAGGGTCATGCGTGGCGATGAGCGGCGCAAAAACGGCGGCGAAGATCAGAATGGCAAGAACGATCAGGCCGAAGGTCGAAGTCGGGCTGCGCAGGAGGAAAAGAACGATGTTCTTCATCGCATTCACGGAGGCTGGTAGCCTGATTTTTTCTGCATGCGCGGTCATCAGCGTGTCCTCGGATCGAAGAAGCGGTAAAGAATGTCGGACAAAAGATTAAGCCCGATGAAAATGACGCCGACGATGAGAACGCAGGTCATGACGGCATTCATGTCGCCGGTGATCAGGTTGCTGGTCAGATACTGACCGAAGCCCGGCCACGCGAACACGGTTTCGATGAGCACTGCGCCTTCCAGCAGCGAACCATAGGCAAGGGCGACGATGGTGACGAGCTGGACGCGGATATTGGCGAAAGCGTGCCGCCAGATCGTCTGTTGGCTGGAAAGGCCTTTGACGCGCGCGGTCGTTACGTATTCCTGGCCGAGTTGGTCCAGCATGAAGCTTCTTGTCATACGGGTGATGTAGGCTGATGACGAATAGCCCAGTAGCGAGGCCGGCAAGATCAGGTGGTTCACGGCGGACCAGAACACATCCATATCTCCGGCCAACAGGCTGTCGATCAGGAGGAAACCAGTGCGCTCGTCCACCAGCCCGATATAAAACTGGTCCATGCGACCGCTGCCACCAACCAGATCGAGCTTCGCATAGAACACGATCAGCGCAATCATGCCTGTCCAGAAGATCGGCATGGAATGGCCGAACAGGCTGACGACGCGCACGAGATGATCCGGCCAGCGGTCCTTGTTCACGGCGGCGAAAACACCCATGGGAATGCCCAGCCCCGCACCAATGAGGATGGCAAACGTCGCAAGCTCCATCGTGGCGGGCATGACGTGGAGAATATCTTGAATGACCGGCTGACCGGTGCGGATGGACGTGCCGAAATTACCGGTGAAGACGTCGCCGAGATAATAGAAAAACTGCTGCCATATCGGCCTGTCCAAGCCCAGTGAGCGGAATACCTGCTCGTAGGTTTCGCGGGTCGCGTCCTCCCCGACGATGGCGCGCACCGGGTCTGCAGGCATCAGGCGTCCGATGAAGAAGGTGAGCAAAAGCAGGCCGAGCAGCGTGATGGCAATGGTGCCGATCTGCCCCGCCACGCCAGCAAGGCGCGGGCTTCGTAAGTGCATGTTTCCTCCCTGTGTCAGCCTCCGGAAGTGAACGCTTCATGTCTGACAACTTTTCAAAAATCTGTCACATGTTGTCGTATCTGTCAAGCGGATGAGCTGGAAGCTGTGATGCAGGTTGGAAAGGTTATGAGAAAGCACTGATACCCTTGCTCTTTCCCATAAAGAGCTGTGGCACGCGGTTTTGATGCTCTCCTTATGGAGCGCGCAATCGCCACAAGACGATTCAGGTGGGTGTGTGAGAGCTAAAACCCTCTATTCCGCACTTGCAGTTCTGGATCGCAGGAGGACTTTGTAACGTTCGAGACTTCCGCGCAGGTGAACGCGCATCTGCTCACGGGCAGCGTCAGCATCGCCCTCGATGATGGCGTCAACGATGCGTCCGTGTTCTTCTTGCAAATGCAAGTTATAATCCTTCGGGCGAGAGCCAGGCTCGGCACCCTGCAACTCGCCACGGGGAATGATACCGGACCGGATAAGGCGCAGGAATTCAGGAAAACGCCGGTTTTGAGTGGCTTCAGCGATTTTGAAGTGCAAATCAAAGTCCGCATCGCGTGTGGATTTGCCTTCCGCAAGACACGCACCAATCACCTTGTGAGCGTCGAGGATAGACTCGATCTGTGTCGCGGAGCGCCGCGATGCCGCAAGCCCTGCGGATTCGACTTCGAACACGGTTCTCAACTCCAGAAGTTCGATGACCGAGGATATCCGCTCGGTGGTCAAGTCCTTGAACGGCTCGTCTTTCTCGTGCTGAATTTGAAGTGCGAATACACCAGCACCCTTACGGGCTTCCACCAGTCCATCTGCCCGCAAAATCGCGATGGCCTCCCGCACGACTGTGCGGCTGACGGAATATTCACGGGTCAGCGCACTCTCGCTCGGAAGCCGGTCACCAGGACGAAAGACACCTCCGACCAGATCACGCCGCAGGGCGGTGCTGATCTTGGTGGCGAGTGAAGTTCCGCGCTCTGGCGTTTGTACGGCGTCCATATGTGCCCCATCTGGCTGTTACTTGTCTGGCATGTTAACAACTTGCTGCTGCAATGCAAGTTTTCATCGCGCCCCTCTTGCTGCACCGCACATCGAGGGCAGTTTGTCTATCCCAATTGGCACTGGCACGGTATCAGGGTTTACAGCGGATGCGGGTGGAGACTACTTTTATCGAACGTTTTATAGAAACGGTCTTCGTTGCTTTTGCGGATTTTAGAATGCCGCGACGAAGGTCTGCGCGGACGCTGTCGATCTAGACTTGATTATGCATCTTATCGTCACCTGCCCGGTGACGGTAACGTGAACTCGTTGCTTGAACACACGGAATTGAAATTTGTTCGGCGTTTTCAAACACACATCGCTTCAGTGGGTCATTTGCGCCATCGCGCTGATGAGCGGCGTCGTCAATCTGCTCGCATTGACCTCGCCGCTTTTTATGTTGCAGATCTATGATCGGGTGTTGCCCAGCGGAAGTGTTCCAACCCTTGTCGGCCTCGCCGTTCTTGCCAGCGCAATGTTTTCGGTTCAGGCCGCGCTGGAAATCATTCGTGCCCGTGTTCTTCTGCGTATTGGCGAGCAATTCGACAACGAGCTTTCGGTCAGCATCCATAGCGCCGTGGTGCGCCTGCCTTTGGTAACGCGGATGGCGGGAGATGGTCTTCAGCCGTTACGAGATTTGGATAACGTGCGTGGATTTTTGTCCGGGCAGGGGCCAAACGCTTTTTTCGATCTTCCCTGGATGCCGCTTTATTTGGGCATATGTTTCCTTTTCCATCCATGGATCGGGGTGACCGCACTTTTGGGTGCTGTCGTGCTTATTGCACTGACATTGCTTGCCAATGTGCTGTCGCACAAGCCGATACGCGACACTATCACCCATAATATGAAGCGCAATGGGCTGCTGGAAGCTACCAGACGAAATGCAGAAGTCGTTCAGTCCATGGGTATGGGCAAACGCCTCGCATCTCGCTGGAGTATTGCCAACAGGGAATATCTCGTTGCCAACCGTACCGCGGGAGACATTTCCAACGGGCTCGGCGGCATTTCGAAAACGCTGCGGGTCATGCTCCAATCGGCAATATTAGGTGTGGGTGCCTATCTCGTCATCGGTCAGGAAGTCAGCGGTGGGGTGATGATCGCAAGCTCTATCATGATGGGACGGGCATTGGCACCGGTGGATATGGCCATTGCGAGCTGGAAACCGTTTTTGATGGCCCGGCAAAGCTGGAACCGTTTGCAGGATTTGCTGGCGAGGGTTCCCCAGGACCCTCCAGTGACAGCCCTGCCTGCGCCAGTGCGGCAACTTCGCGTCGAAGGGCTGGCCATCGTGCCGCCCGGCGAGAAGAGGCCGACCGTCAGCGGGCTCAATTTTGCTGTGCAAGCCGGCAGCGCGCTTGGCGTCATTGGCCAGTCAGGATCCGGCAAATCAACGCTGTGTCGTGCCTTGGTCAATGTCTGGATTGCTGCATCTGGAAACGTCAGGCTCGATGGTGCGAGTTTGCAGCAATGGGACCGTGAGGCACTTGGTGGCCACATCGGCTATCTCCCGCAGGGTGTCGAACTTTTTGATGGCACGATTGCCGAAAACATTTCCCGCTTTGAAACGGAGGCCGACCCGCAAGCCATTGTCGCTGCCGCAAGATCGGCTGGCGCACATGATCTGATCCTGCAATTTGAAAGGGGGTACGAGACTGCTATAGGCGAAGCAGGCTCGGCACTTTCAGCCGGGCAAAGGCAACGTATAGGCTTGGCGCGTGCGCTTTATCGTGATCCGTTCATGGTTGTTCTGGACGAGCCGAACGCCAATCTGGACGCCGAGGGCGAAGCGGCGGTCGTCAATGCCATTGGGTCTGTTCGCGCCCGAGGCGGTATCGCAATTGTGGTTGCGCACCGGCCCAGCGCCATTGGCGCAGCCGATCTGGTTCTGGTGATGGAAGGTGGGCGGCAGAAAGCGTTCGGACCGCGCGACGACATTCTCTCCAAGGTGCTGAAAGGGGGAGCGGCAACAGCACCCTCTACAAAAGGGTTCTCGGCAACCGGCTATGGCGTGCGGCCGCTACGCGCCGGTGCACAACAAATCGTGCAGCCTGAACCGGCCGGGGTCGATGTTTTGGACAGGGACGAGGGCGACGATGCCAAGCGCTGATGGATTCGATGTGTCGAGGTCTATCCGGCACCATTTGGCAGCGGGGCTTGTGGTCGGCGTCGTGCTGCTGGGTGGTGCAGGGGCATGGGCATCCGTCGCAACACTCTCGGGAGCCGTGGTCGCTTCGGGACATTTCGTGGTCGATTCCTACGTCAAGAAAGTGCAGCACCCCACCGGCGGTGTGGTCGGAGAAATCCTCGTCCGCGAGGGCGATGTGGTGAAAGCCGGGGACATTCTCATGCGGTTGGACTCCACGCAGACCCGTGCCAATCTTGCAATCGTGACCAAACGGCTGGATGAACTGACGGCGCGGCAGGCGCGTCTGGAGGCCGAGCGGGACGACCTTGCGGAGATCGCCTTTCCAACGAGCCTTCTGGCGCGTGCACAAAATGTCGACGTGGCATCCGCCATTCACAGCGAGACGCGGCTGTTCGCGTTCCGCAAACAATCTCGTGACGGCAAGAAGGCTCAACTTGCAGAGCGCGTCGTGCAATTCCGGTATGAAATCGAGGGGTTGAAAGCACAAGAGACGGCCTATGCGGACGGCATGACTGTTTTGAACAATGAGATCGCATCTTTGAACGCGCTGAGGCAGCAGGGCGTCGTGTCCGATCAACGCCTCAACAGTTTGAAGACGCAAGCGGCGACCTTCGGTGGAGAGCGGGGCGAAAAGATGGCCTATCAGGCACAGGCGGCAGGCAAGATTTCTGAAACGAGATTGCAGATACTCCAGATCGATCAGGATCAAAAGGCCGAGGTCGGCAGCGAGTTGGCAGACGTTCAAGCGCAGATCGGTGAATATGTCGAGCGCGAGATTTCCGCGGAAGACAGTCTCAAGCGCATCGATATCACCGCGCCGCAATCTGGCACTGTTCATCAGCTCGCCGTTCATACCGTCGGCGGGGTTATCAGTCCGGCCGAGGCCATTATGTCCATTGTCCCAGAGAGCGACGAACTGACGCTCGAGGTACAGATAGCGCCCAAGGACATTGACCAGATCAGCCTTGGTCATGAGGCGATGTTGCGCATGTCCGCCTTCAACCAACGAACGACACCACAACTCAAGGCGCATGTGACCCGTATTGCCGCCGATCTGACCACGAACGAGCGAACTGGAACGTCTTCTTATGTCGTGCGCCTCACGGTTGCGGAACTGGAGTTGACAAAGCTGAAGGGCCTGAGACTTGTTTCCGGCATGCCAGCGGAGGCGATGATCAAAACCGAAGACCGGACAGCGTTATCCTATCTGCTTAAACCACTCTCGGATCAGATCACACGAGCATTCCGTGAGGAGTGATGTCAGCTTGGCGTCAGACTGGAAAATGATGCCAAATCTTTCTCCGTTTTTTGCTTACGTTACGGCTGAAAGCTTACGTAACGTGAGTAAACGTTATGCATGTGGCTCAGTGCAATTTCACTCTAAGTGTGTTGATTATATTGGATAATTACCCTGTTTGACGAATTCTTTTAACCCGGTTTAAATTCTTTTGCTTCAGAACATGAAACTCGCAGCCGCTTCATGACGAAGTGCATTCAGTTTCTGGCAGCACGATGCTGGACGCTCACGATTTTGTGACGTCATATAATGTGTCTTGCCGGTTTCATTGAACACTCATTGAGGCCCCATGTCTTTTCTGCAAAATGCAAAAATCCGCACCAAGGTGCTTTCTCTCATCGTTCCAGTTGCACTTATTGGTTTAGTGGGCGTTGGCCTTGTGTCCAACAACTACAAAAACGCCGACACCAGCTATTCAGATTTTATCGCGAATAACGCTATTGGATCGACGGAGTTGTTCCGTGCCAACACGGCGTTGGTGTCGCTGGGTTACGACACGACGCTGGGACTGATGCTGCGTGAACAATCCGGCAATACCGCGAAAGTGGAAGAGGGTTATAAGGCCGATGTCGCGACCACGATCCGGCGCCTTGAAAATGCAAAGAAGCTCCTGCCGGAGATGGCTGGCGAGATCGACACATTCATTTCGCGAACAAACGCGATCTCCGCATTGACGGACCAGGTCTGGCAGGTCGCAAAGACGGGTGATTTTCGGACAGCCCGCAAAATCCTCGTAGAGGTTGGACCGCAAATCGACCAATGGCGTAACGATATTCGCGTGATCAGCGAACGCAACCTTGCTAACGTTACGGAAAAGTCGGATGCATTGACGGATCAGACCAACTCCACGATCCTCACGACGCTTATCACTCTGGGCCTGCTGTTTTTGGCTGCAATCGTCCTTGCGCTGTTCGTGTCCGCTCGTGGAATCACCGGTCCGATCGATCGTCTGCGCAGCCGTATGGTGTCTCTTGCTAATGGTCAGACTCAAGAAGAGGTTGCCGGGCTCGATCGCCGTGATGAAGTTGGTCAGATGGCTGAAGCGGTTGCCGTTTTCCGCGACAACGCTCTCGAGCGCATCCGTCTTGAGGCCGAAGCCGAAGCCAACCGTAGCCTGTCCGAAAAAGAACGGATGGCGCGCGAAGAGCAGAAGGCGAGAGAAGCAGCCGACACCAGCTTTGCCGTCGACAATCTCGCAGATGCCCTGTCTCGCCTGTCGGATGGCGATGTCTCCTTCCGCATCAGCAAGCCCTTTGCCGCGCATCTGGACAAGGTCCGCGAGAACTTCAATGGTTCTGCCGAAAAGCTTCAGACGGCTCTGAGCCGTGTGGCTGAAAATGCGCGTGGTATCGATGACGGTGCCAATGAAATCCGCTCCGCTGCGGACGATCTGGCCAAGCGCACGGAACAGCAGGCCGCATCGGTGGAAGAAACCGCAGCGGCGCTGGAAGAAATCACCACCACGGTGAAGGATTCGACCAAGCGTGCGCAGGAAGCCGGTCAGCTGGTGGCGAGAGCCCGCACTGGTGCGGAGCAGTCTGGCAATGTCGTTCGCAAGGCGGTTGTTGCCATGGAGCAGATCGAGAAGTCTTCGTCGGAGATCTCCAACATCATCAGCGTCATCGATGAGATCGCCTTCCAGACCAATCTTCTGGCGCTCAACGCAGGTGTGGAAGCGGCCCGCGCCGGTGAAGCCGGCAAGGGCTTTGCGGTGGTGGCACAGGAAGTGCGTGAACTGGCGCAGCGCTCTGCAAAGGCTGCCAAGGAAATCAAGGCGTTGATCACGACGTCGAACGACCAGGTTCAGCAGGGCGTGCAGCTGGTCGGCGAAACCGGTCGCGCGCTGGAAACCATCGTCACCGAAGTGCAGGAAATCAACCGTCACGTGGTGGCGATTGTCGACGCGGCGCAGGAGCAGTCCTCCGGCCTGCAGCAAATTAACACGGCTGTGAACCAGATGGATCAGGACACACAGAAAAACGCAGCGATGGTGGAAGAGCAGACGGCGGCCAGCCATGGTCTGGCGCGTGAAGCAGCATCGCTGAACCATCTGCTTGGCCAGTTCAAGCTGTCTGGTGGTTATGAGGCCCCAGTTCGTGCGGCAACGCCGGTCGAGCGTCCGGTTCAGTCACCAGCCCGCGCACTGGGACGCAAGGTTGCATCCGCCTTCAATGGCAATGCCGCCATCAAGTCTGACTGGGAAGAATTCTGAGCCATTTGAATGCCCTATGGCCGGATGAATTGCTGACGGAGTAAACAAAACCGCCCGCGCTTGTCGCGGGCGGTTTTGCGTTTGCGAGGCGCATTATAGCTACAGTACTCCCCAGGCACGAAAGCGTCCGCGTCCGGTCATTTCGCGCAGTTCCAGCTGGTTAGCGAGCCCGACGGCTCCTTGAGGCGTGGTACCCAGTGCTTGGACGATCATGGACGTGGAAACGACTGGCCTCGCCAAAACGAGTTCGATCAGATCAGGCAGGCGAGAATTCGATCTTCGGCCAACAAGCCTGCGTTCCATGCGCGTCTTCGCGTTCAGCAACCTGTCGTGCTCTTTGAGGCCGAGGGTTGCCGCTTCGTGGATACTATCCAGAAAGGCAATGAGCCGTTCCGGCTGACCGCTTGCGTTGCGCCGTTCACGGGGAACGGCTTTCAGACCTGTGTTGAACGCGGACAGATGGGACAGGGTTAGACCCTCCTGTCTTAAGAGGGCTGCTGCGAGTTGGCGTCCGAGCCAAAGGCTGCGCTGCAACACCTCTAATTTATACCAGGCGTCGAGTGCGATCACTGCGCGCAATACGGCAGGAAGTCCGGCGCTGCTTTTCAGGACCGTTTGCCATTCGCCAAGCCGCTCGTCCTCATTCCAGTCCGGATCGCGGATGATGTTGTTTTGGGACTTAGAGGTCGATCGGCTCTCGTCCTTGGTTATGGCTTCAAGAGTTGCTGTGCTTCGAGCCAACAGACGGTCGATGGTCGAGAGTTCATCGCTGAGCGCCATATCCGTATCGTCGTCTGTCAAGGCTTCATGGCGGGTTGGTAGGGGGCCGTGCTCCTTTGTTGCTGGCAGGGTTGGCGCTTCCTCGCCACGCAAGCGGGACAAGCCCGCTGGGCTCAACGCCCATTTCGGCTCGTTGCTGAATATCTGACGGCGGGCGCGCAATATGCGGCTGGCAATCGCCATTTCGTGGGTGGGCGCACGAATATCCATATGGGCGTCGTGGAGAACCAAATCTTCGATGTGAACAAGTTCGCCATCGATCCAGAGGGACGATGCGGCGTCAAGAAAATCCTGTCGCTCGAGAAAGCCCCGACCAAAGGATGAGCGGGAAATGCGCTCATCCAGCCGCGCCAACGCTTCTGTCGCGCGGGTGCATAGCAGGATCAATCTGTCTAGGGGCAGTCGATTCACATCGTAAAGCATGCATTTTGATAGAATGCGGGCGATATGAAAGCAATTTAGGAATTGGCTTTCATATGGTTTTGCCCGCTTTTATCGCTGGCAGCGAAACCTTTGCTTCAAAGCCGTCATTATGCCCAGCCGCTGGAGAGGACAAAGCGAGGGAGCCGTTCATTTGCGCAACGAGGTGCTTGACGATGGCAAGCCCGAGGCCTGATCCGGTTGCCTGTGTCGCGCCTCTGGTAAAACGTGTCGTCAGCTTGGGCAAAAGCGCAGGATCGATGACGACGCTTTCGTTGATGACCCGAAGAGAGTTATCATCTTCGACATGCACGTGGACCGTACTGCCCGCTGGGCTGTGAACCAGCGCGTTTTCGACCAGATTGCGCACGACGATGCCAAGGGCATCGCTGTTGATCATGCCATATAGGCCGCCGTCCGATGGCAGATGCAGGCGAATGCGGCCTTCGCCAGTTTCCGAACGTCCTATATCCTCCAGAACAAGCTCGACGATGGGCAGCAGGTCGATCTCCACATCGGATGCGCCGATACCTGCTTCTGCTCGGGACATTTGCAAAAGTTTTTCCGCCAGCTGAGCCAGATGCGACAGAGACCGCTCGATCTGGTCGACACGCGGAGCGTATTCAGCAGGAATGTCGGCCTGCAATCGTTGCGCCTGGGCAAGCGCACCGGCGATGGGCGTTCGCAGTTCATGAGCGCTGTTCGATGCAAAGGCGCGTTCCGATTCCAGTGCCGCACGCAGTCGTTCGAGCAGGAGATTGACCGATCTCGCAATCGGATGCAGCTCTCCGGGAAGATGGGCGGCGTCGACGGGAGCCATGTTACCACTGTCTTTGCGGCCGATTTCGTCACGCAATGTTTGGACCGGAGCCAGAGTCCGCCTGACGACGAGAATGACTGCAACGATGCTGGCCGGGATCAGCAATAGCAGCGGCAGAATCAAAGCGGTTCCGGCCTCGAAAATGGCTTCACGGCGATTGGCGAAGGCATCTGCCATCTGCAAATAAAGGCCCCCATCTTCGGTGACCACCGTAAAGATGCGCTGTGTGGCCGTATCAGCAAAACCGGGCGTCAAGGGCACGTCAAACGGTTCGGACGCACCGTCGCGTGAACGAAGCAAGACTTCGCCTTCGCTGTCGCGCAGTTGATAGGTGAGGTATTCTTCGCCGTCTGCTGGTTGAACCAGACGGCGCTCGGCTTCAGGGCTGCGTTCCTTCAGGTCGTCAGCGATCAGCGGTAACAGCCGTTCGGCGGTTTCCTGCACGCCGCTGTCGAAAATTTCCGCAAATTCATCCTGCATCACCATGATGCCGAGCGCCGATGCAATCAGCCACGACAGAGCGACGACACTCGTCAGTGCGATCACCATTCTACGGGTCATGCTGTCGCTACGTTTCATCTGTCTACCTGATCGTGTAACCAAGGCCACGCACCGTCTCCACCCTGTCAGAGCCGATTTTCTTGCGCAATCTGCTGACATAGACCTCGACGGTGTTGCTTTCGATTTCTGCGCCGAATTCATAGAGCGTCTCATGCAATTGTGCTTTGGAGACAACAGCTCCGGGGCGTTCTACAAGCTTTTCCAGAACCGCCCACTCTCTTGCGCTAAGTGTGAGGGCATTGCCATTGACGACGATGTTGCGTGCCACCTGATTGATCTCGATACCCGGCAGTTTCACAACCGGTTCGGAGCGCCCATCATAACGGCGCGAAACAGCCAGCATACGCGCGGTCAATTCGCCCAGATTGAAGGGTTTGACGAGATAGTCATCCGCACCCGCATTCAGCCCTTCAATGCGATCTGAAACCTGATCGTGAGCGGTTAGAATGATGACTGGTGTCGGATCATTGCGTTGCCGAAGGCCTCTGAGAATGGAAAGGCCTTCGCCATCGGGTAACCGAAGATCAAGCAGTATCAGTCCATAGCCAACGGTCTCGGTCGCTGCGGTGGAGTCCGCGACAGTTTTGAACCAGTCTACCGCATGTCCCGCGGCTGCTACGTGGTCGCGAAGCGCTTCCCCCAGAACATGATCGTCTTCCACAAGTAGAACGCGCAAGCATACCTCGCTTTCAGCCATATGCAGAACGGCTAAAGAGTGGGTATGCTTCGCATTTTGTCTCGTCAAGCGGTGGGTCTGCGTTTGCAGGCACTGAACACATCCAGCGATGAATCATAAACAGAGGTTGATACGTTCATCATGCTTAGAATGCTATGGAAGAAGTTGTCGTGGGAGCGCCCGCCTACCTTGGCTTTTTTCGCAAGGCAATTTCCATCCAGCCCCATCGATTTGGCGAAGTCGGTGTCGAACCAGACGAGGAACGGTACGTGGGTCTGCTCTGCCGGTGCCAGAATATAGGGCGCACCGTGGAGATAAATCCCGTTCTCTCCGAGCGATTCACCATGGTCTGACGCATAGATCATTCCCGTCGCCAGCTTGTCCGAGCGAGCCTTCAGCTTGTCGATGATGCTGGCAAGAAAATGGTCGGTGTAGAGAATGGTGTTGTCGTAGGCGTTGGTGATCTCGGTATCCTTGCAATCGGGCAATTCGGCAGTCTGGCAATCGGGAGTAAATTTCCTGAATTCGTCGGTGTACCGCAAATGGTAGGTGGGGCCATGGCTTCCGAGTTGGTGAAGAACGATGACGCTATCCTTCGTCACGCCGTCCAGCCAGCTATCCAGCCTATCGAGAAAGATGTCATCGCGGCACTCGCCGTTTGAGCAGAATTTGGGGTCCTGCGCTGCCGTCAGATCGAAATAGGGAACGCGATCCGCCACATTCTTGCTGCCGGTGTTGTTGTCCCACCAGCGCGCATCTACGCCCGCATGGACAAGCACATCGAGCAGATTTTCGTTGGAAAGCGCCTTGCTGTGGCTGTAGTTCGAACGAGTGAATTTAGAGAACATGCAAGGAATGGAGATTGCTGTCGCCGTGCCGCAGCTGACCGTGCTTGGAAAATAAACGACGTTGCGCGCTTCCAGCTCAGGGTTGGTATCGCGGCCATATCCGTTGAGCGAGAAGTTGGCCGCGCGCCCGGTTTCTCCAGCAACGATAACAGTGATGCGCGGCTTGTTGACGCCGCCGAGAGCGGGCATCACTTTGGCGTCCTGACCGGTGGGTGACACGGTGAGTTTGGCTTCCTGATCCGCCTGCGAGAAATAGTGCACTGTCGAGGAAATCGTTGTCAAAGGATTGAGGCTTTTGACGATGTCCTTATGCTGGCGAACGGCCGTTGTGAATGTCTTTGAATTTGCCGCAGCGACGGCGCAGACAATGGCCAGACAGCCGATAATGCTGGCCATGTTCCACAGGAATTTGCTGAAGAACGGCCTGTGGTCGATCTTGATGATCGCCAACAGGATGATGGGAATGCCTGCAAAGAGCGCAAGGTGAAGGGCAAAGCCGGGCGTCATGAGATTACCTGCTTCCGCCTGCGTCGTTTCGAAAGCGTTGCGAACCATGTCACTATCGATTACCGCGCCAAACCGGTCCATGAACCAGGACGATACGGCAGCAATGATGATCAACACGGCAAAGATGGGCTTGGTCAGATATTTGACGGAAAACAGAATGAACACAGCGGAGAACGCGGCACTCAAAGCAATATAAAGCCCGAAAATGGCAACGGGGTAAGCAGAGAGATAGGTATGTATCTTCGCCCAAAATGTGTGGTTGGCAAAAAACAACAGGTAGAGAGCCGTCACTATACTAAGCGTCACGCTGCCCATGACGGGCCGTGTGACCATGCTGCGTCCGCTTCTGGTTGTTTGAAATGATAGTGCCATAGTCTCGTGTTCCCGCTGCTCGTGCCATCGGATGTTCCGCAAGCAGGTGCTCACGCATATCCAAGATCAGGGGCAGGGGATGTGTCACCTAGCTGACATGAAACTGAACGGTCTCGCCAAAAACTGCGGGGAAGGCATGTGCCCGTAAAATAGGCATCATAAGGCTTGTAAAAATCCACCCTTTAAAAATGCGCGGTTTTTCTTTGACTGCATATCGGTACATTCAAACTTACGTGATCTCCCCGTGACATGCTCCGCATCTCACTCGTGTTGTGCCGCTATGAATGGAATTCAGATGGCTCCTTTGGTCTTTTCGAGAACGCTGCTTTTGCTGCCGCTGCTGTTTCCGTCCACGGCATTTGCTATTGAAGACGTACCGCGCAAAGACCAGATCGCGTTGATGGCCGAGGTCAAAAAAGTCGACCGGGTTGGTGTAGCGCGAAAGACCAAAGAGGTTGATGCTCGCCCCGCATCGCCCGGTGAAATCGTCATCACCTACATTAAAGGGCAAGGTGTGGAGACTCGCTCCAAGCCCGCCGAAGAAGGTGACTGGGTGGTGCGCAATCGCTGTGAGGAAACCGGTAATGAGGAAATTCTGGTAAAAGCACGGAATTTTTCGGAGCGTTACGGTGAACCTCTTTCAGCAGCAGATGCCGCTGGCTACCGCGCCTTCAAGCCAAAGGGCAACAATATGAGCTACTTTATCGTCACGGACGAAATTGGCCCGTTCAACTTCAGAGCCCCGTGGGACGAGACGATGGTTGCGTTGCCGGGAGATGCGATCGTGCAGGTGCAGACGGATGAAAGCGATACCTATCGAGTGGCGGCGGCAGCATTCCAGTGCACTTACGAAATCGTAGACCCCGCAAAATTTTTCATTGATGCCTCGCTGCGGTAACTCACGGCAGGAATTCGAGTAAACGCCGTTCGTCGGCCCTTAACCCGGCAATCGGCTTCAGGTCGCTGCCCAAAATTTTCTGCAGTCGTTTGACGGATTTGTCTTCGGTAGCAAGCTCCAGCACTGCCGGATGTACATAGCTTTTTCGGCAGATTGCGGGTGTGTTGGAAAGCTCTTCGGCTGCCGCCATGCACATGCCTTTTGTGGTCGGGCGCTCCTCGCTTCCCAAGGCGCGTGCGGCGTGTCCGAAGGCTGCGAGCGTGCCACCCCAGGTCCGAAACGTCTTTGCGGATATGCCTTCACCGGCACTTTGCGAAATATAGGCGTTGAGCGCGCTGGAATCGACCGGGTGGACAAGGCCATTCTCGTCCTGCCAGACAAACAGCTGCCTGCCAGGCAGGTCGGCAATATTTTCCAGAATCCGTTGCAGGCGAGGGTGTTTGAGTTTGCGTTTTACGCGCTGCCCACCTTTCGCCGCGAAGCGCAGTTCTATCGTCTCACCGAAAGAGACATGCTTTTTCAAAAGCGTGGTCGCGCCATAGGTGCCATTGGTTTCAAGGTAGGTTTTGTTGCCGACACGCAGATAGGCTGCGTCCAGCAGCAGCACGAGTGCGGCAAGCGTCACATCTGCGCTGTGCACCTGTTTGGACAGGTCTGACGTCGCTCGCCGACGAATGGCGGGCAGAGCTTCACCGAATGTCTTCAACTGGTAGAATTTGTTCTCGCCTCGCAAGGCATGCCAATCAGGGTGATAGCGATATTGTTTCCGTCCGCGCGCGTCGTAGCCCGTAGCCTGCAAATGACCGGATGGGTCGATGCAAATCCAGACACGCTCATAGGCGGGGGGAACGCCAAGAGATTTAAGACGGGTTATTTCAAGCTTGTCTGAAAGAAGCGCGCCGTCTGGCAGCCGGTAGGCAAAACCCTTGCCGCGTTTCTCGCGGGAAATGCCCGGTTCCTGATCGCTGACATAGGTCAGTCCTACTTTTCTCAGGATGCGAATTGGAAGCTGATTCATTGGGGTTTATTGCTCCTCACCGTTGTGAGGATTAATGCGCCTAACCCTGCGTCTGTTCCCAGCTTGGGTGAGCAAGATGGGAGCGGCGCGAGACCGCTCCCATCAGATGCAGGTGATCAGGCGTCTGGCGCGAGCTTGAGTATTTGCGACTTTCCGCCGCCGCGCTCTTCGGTCACGGCATAGACGGCACCGTCGCTGCCTACCTTGACGTCGCGAATGCGGGCCTCAAGCGGCAATCGTCCCTCGGACACGACCTTGTCGTTCTCGACTTTCAGCACGACGATGCCCTGGCTGACCAGTCCGCCGATGATGAGAGAGCCTTTCCATTCCGGTATGGCATCGGAATCGTAATAGACCATGCCCGACGGACCGATAACGGGATCCCAATAATAGACCGGCTGCTCCATGCCATCTTTTGCGGTCATACCATCGCCGACCGCGCCACCACTATATTCGATGCCATAGGTAATGACGGGCCAGCCATAATTGAGGCCAGGCTTTGGCAGGTTCAGTTCATCGCCCCCCTTAGGACCATGCTCGACTGTCCAGAGCCGTCCCTGACCGTCAATGGCGGAAGACTGGACGTTGCGGTGACCATAGCTCCAGATTTCCGGAAGGGCTTTCTGCTGGGCTGCAAAGGGGTTTCCTTCGAAAGCTTTACCATCCTTGTCGATACGGAAAACCTTGCCAAGTCCGCTTGAGAGGTCCTGAGCCTGAACACGCGGCTCCTTGTCGGAACGCTCACCAACGGTGACATAGAGTTCGTTGTTGGGGCCGAATGCCAGGCGCGAGCCGAAATGCTTGTCGCCATCATAGGTCGGCATCTGGCGGAAGATAACCTTGGTATCTTCGAGAACGGCTTTGCCGCCACTCTCCATAAGCTTGGCGGATGCGACGGATGTTCCGTTGCCGCCATCTCGTGGCTCGGAGAACGAGAAATAGATCATTTTGGAACTATCGAAATCGGGTGCTAGCGCGATGTCGAGCAGTCCGCCCTGTCCAGCAGACGCGACCTCGGGCACGCCTTCCAGTGCTGGGCCTGCTTTGCCATCTGCAACGATATGCATTGCACCTTCCTTGGCGGCGACGAGCATTCGGCCATCGGGCAGAATCTCCATGGACCAGAGATGCGGCAGATCGTCTGCGACGACGGTTTTTTGCAGCGAAGGCATTTTTTCTGGCTGGACCGCTCGTGTCTGACCTTCGAAGGCTGGTTTCTGGTCCGGCGCATTCGCCTGTTTCGTTTCGGCTGGGACTGTCGACTGCGCGTTGGCCATAGGGGCGAGCGGGGCGATGAGGCACATCGAAAGAATCGTCGTCGTCAGCAGGTGGTGAGTGCGTGGCATAGGTCTCCCTTCCGTTAAATATTCTCAGGCGGGAAACATGTGGGGCCGTTTTTCGTTTCACCTAGCGGATTCACCAAAACTTGATTCCGGCGTGTAAAATTACCCTCATCTTATATTTCGGGGACGACAATTAGTGGGGAACGTTTCGTTGCTTTCAGCGTTTTTTGACGTCGCAAATCGCAGGAGGGTGCCATGCAAATCATAGACAACAAGGAAATCGAGACGACGGAGATAAAGCCGATCCTCAGCGTTGTGGAATTTTGCCGCCGCTACAGGCTCGATGATGTCGAAGAATCACGTCTGCGAAAGCTGTTTGGAGATTTCGCCTCTCGTCATGAGCTGTTGATGAACGCACAACGTAAGGCTACGTTCCGCTGATCCCGTTCAGGCCGGTTTGTCACCCAACACCATAAAAACATCGTAACGCGTACTTTTACCGAGAAGCTGATGAGAGGGTTTGCGGATGCCGGGCATGGGTTCGGCACGCAATGGCCACTTCAGCACAACACGCTTCGTCGCGTGTGCCAGGGCTACCGTCATCAGTTCAACCTGATCCGGGTCGGACCCCACCAACTCCCTGAGAACCCGCATCTCTTTTTTCACCAGAGCCGTATTGTTACGTGGCGGGTGCATCGGGTCGATGATTACCACTTCCGGGGATAATGTCGGGATCAGGACACGGGAATCGCCATGGAGCAACGTCATCTTCGATACGATCTCGCGGTAGATACCGCCTTCCGCATCCGCCCGCGCAATCGCATCCGAGAGCAGCGTATGCATTCCCGGCGATCTTTCGATCAGTGTCACGTCAGCCCCGAGGGAGGCGAGTAGAAACGCATCGCGCCCGAGCCCAGCCGTCGCATCGACAATCCTGGGTCTTTTGCCGTTTTTCAAGCCGGCAGCTTTCGGAAGCGCCTGACCGCGCCCTTCGCCGGAGCGCAACCGGTGGCCGACGGCACCGCCTACGAAATCAACGATGAAACCTTCGCTGCGATCTTTATCCGTCATGGTCATCTCAAAAAGGGCAAGGCACGGTCAATGTCATATCGCGACCATCGGGGTGGCGGAAGCGTAGGTCTTGCGCATGTAGCAGTAAACGGTCGGAGGCACACAACGCTTCACTTTGCGCATAAAACGCATCACCCAGAATGGGGTGGCCGATGGCTTTCATATGAACGCGCAATTGATGCGTTCGCCCGGTAAGGGGATGCAGGCGAAGGCGTGTGGCGGGCAGCGGCAGCCGCTCGACAACATGCCAGTCCGTTTGCGCCGATTTGCCCCCTTCATGGTCCACGCGGTGGCGCGGTTTGTTATCGGGATCGATCGCAAGCGGCAGGTCGATGTGTCCGCTCTGACCACTGACGTCACCCCAGACTACGGCGATATAAGTCTTCTCGGTCGTCCGATTTTCGAACTGGGAGGCGATGGCCGCGTGTGCCTTGCGGTTCAGCGACATGAGCACGAGACCGGATGTGTCCTTATCCAATCGGTTGATCATTAACGCCTTCGGAAACTGCTTTTGCACCCGTGTCGCCAGGCTATCGGACAAGGCCGGATCACGGCCCGGAACGGACAGTAACCCGCTGGGCTTATCGAGAACCAGAAGGTCATCGTCCCGATAGACGATGGAAACATAGGGTTCCAGCGGCGGATTGTAGACCGGGTTTTCAAGCTGCGATGTCATGCCGCCTCATAGCATGAATTTGAATGATGGCGAGGAGATTGCTTATCATTCGGAAAGAGGAACGGTAACACGGCCCCTCGTGAGATCCTTGACCATATTCGCGACTGTTTCAGCGGATGAAACGGGCACTGACAACATCAAACGGGCACCATCTGCGGTGAAGGTTTCGTTTTCGATTGTTAGGTCCGGTACCGCCATCAGCCCCGATTTGACCAGTGCCAGATCGGAAAATCCGCATAGGATTTCCGTCGAGAAGGTGGGAATGATCGGTGTCTTGTCGCCGTTTCTCAGACAGGTCGCGGCTGTTCCGCCATAGGCGCGCATCAGGCCGCCGCTGCCTAAAAGTATGCCGCCGAACCAGCGAGTTACCACCACCGCCACACAATCCAGCGATTGCCCGTCTATGGCCTGAAGAATAGGCTTGCCGGCTGTACCCGAAGGCTCTCCGTCGTCGCTGAAACGATAGACCTGACCGACGCGCCATGCCCAGCAATTATGGTTGGCGGTTGCATCGGACTGCTGCTCGATAAAGCGTTTCGCCGCGTCCTCATCTGTGATTGGGCTGGCAAACGCAATGAAGCGGCTTTTTTTGATATCTTGCGAAAATGTTTCGGGGCGATTGAGCGTGAACATGCTCCTGTCAATAGCGCATGTACCGGCGCGGGCAAATCGGTATAAGGCGGATGTAATCAAACCGCGTTGGAAATTTGTGTGATGCACGGCAAGACAGTGGCGATCATTGGTGGTGGACCCGCGGGGCTGATGGCGGCGGACGTGCTGTCTGCGGCTGGTCTTGTCGTTACGGTCTATGAGGCCATGCCAACGGTCGCGCGCAAATTTCTCATGGCCGGTAAATCCGGTCTCAACATCACCCACGCCGAAGGATATGATGATTTCGTCACCCGGTTCGGGACTGCTCAGGCGAAGCTCCAATCGGCGCTAGACGACTTCACGCCTGCCATGCTGCGCGACTGGGCGCTGTCTCTGGGGCAGGAGACGTTTACCGGAACTTCCGGCCGGGTTTTTCCTGTCGCCATGAAGGCTTCGCCGCTTTTGCGTGCCTGGCTCTCGCGGCTGAATGCGCGGAGAGTTGAGATCAAGACACGGCATCGCTGGGCAGGGTTTGATGGTGATGCGCTCCTCTTTCAGACGCCCTCCGGCAATGTGAACGTCCGGCAAGGCACTGTCCTCCTTGCACTCGGTGGTGCGAGCTGGCCGAAGCTGGGCTCTGATGCGGCCTGGGTGCCGTGGCTTCGGCAAAAAGGCGTCACCGTCAATGATTTCCAACCTGCCAATTGCGGTTTTGACGTGGAATGGAGCGATCATTTCGTGGAGCGCTTTGCGGGTGCGCCCGTAAAATCCGTCGTTACGACGTCTCAAGCCGGACGTTTCGAGGGTGAGTTTGTGATCACCCGGCATGGCATCGAAGGCAGCTTGGTCTATGCCCATTCAGCGGCTTTGCGCGACGCCTTCCAGCAAACTGACGGGCCTGCTCTGATCGTTGATCTCGCGCCCGGGCGAACGCAACAACGTCTTACCCGTGACCTTGAGCGGCACCCGCGCAAAGATAGTCTTTCAAACAGATTGCGAAAGGCCGCTGGTCTTTCGCCGGTCAAGGTTGCTCTGTTGAGAGAATGCAGGCCCGAACTGCCTGCCATGTCTGCAGCAGAGATAGCGGCGCTGATAAAGGCTTTGCCCGTTACCGTTACATCTCCGCGTCCGATTGCCGAGGCAATATCGAGCGCGGGGGGAATCGATTGGGAAGAGATCGACCAGCACTACATGCTCAAGTCCATGCCGGGAACATTCACGGCTGGCGAGATGTTGGACTGGGAAGCACCAACCGGTGGTTACTTGTTAACCGCTTGTTTTGCGACAGGAAAAGCCGCTGCCAAAGGCATTATCCATAGGCTTGATCATGACCGATAACTATATAGTTCAATAGACTATTGCGTCCGTTATAAAAAAACGCTTGATAAGTTTCTTCGAATAAAGTGGTAACATCGGCCAGTCTGTTTCCGTGGCTGATAGTGTTGGTGGATGAGAGCCTGTGCTCTCGCTGGTGATGTTTTATGACTGATATATCTGCATTTGGCCAATGGCCGATCGGCGGCGGTGAGGCTGGTAGTCTTGTGCGCGCATTTGACTGGTCAAAAACATCACTCGGCCCCATTTCCGCGTGGCCCGCCAACCTTCGCCACAAGGTGAATTCCGTCGTCAATTCGCCCATCCCGCAGGTCTTGATGTGGGGCAAAGACCACGTCATGATCTACAATGACGGTTACATCGAGATCGCCGGGAACTATCATCCCAAAGCGCTGGGTGACACCGTACCAGCCATATGGCCCGAAATCTGGGATTGGAACAAGGCCGTCCTCGAAGCTGGCTTTCGTGGATCAGTCCAAGCCTACCGCGATCAAAAGATGGTTCTCAACCGGAACGGACAGCCTGAAGAGGTCATTTTCGATCTGTTCTACACGCCGATCCATAATGATGGTGGCACTGTTGATGGCGTGTTGTGCACGGTGCTTGAAAATACCGACAAGGTTAAAGCCGTCACGGACCTAGCCGAAAGCCGCGAAGAGCTGAGCCGCCTCACCGCCGCGTTGCCTATTCTCGTCGGGTTTATCGATCGTGACCACATCTACCGGTTTGCCAACCGTGGCTACCTCGACTGGTTCAACTATCGCCCTGAAGATGTGCTTGGGCGCAAGGCAGTGGATGTGGTGGGTGAGACTTTCTATCAGGCCCGGTTACCGTACATCGAACGCGCAATGGCGGGCGAAACCGTTATTCACGACACTGCGATCCTGTGCCCGGATGGTACGACCCGCGCCGCCGAAATCCGTCACGTTCCCCGGCATACGTCGAAAGGGGAGGTCGATGGTTGCTATGTCCTGATCATCGACATCGACGCACGCAAGCGCGTCGAGCTTGAGCTGACCGTCAGCAACAACCGTTTTCGGGCTGCGGTAAATGCGGTTCACGGCGTATTGTGGACCAACAGCCCTGACGGCAAGATGCTTGGCGTGCAGAGCGGATGGGCCGGGCTGACGGGCCAAACTATTGAAGAGTATCAGGATTATGGCTGGGCGAATGCCGTTCATCCCGAGGACCGGGAAGGCTCGATAGAAAGCTGGAACGAGGCGGTCGCGACCAAGTCCACCTATGTCTGGGAGCATCGTGTTCTTCGGCATGACGGTGTCTATCGCACCTTCGCCATTCGCGGCGTTCCCATCTTGAATGCCAGCGGCGAAATTATCGAATGGGTGGGTGTGCACACCGACATCACCGACCAGCGTGCAGCGGAATCGGCACTTCAGGAACATTCCGCCAATCTGGAGCGTGAAATTCGCCATCGGCGGCGTGCCGAAGACCAGCTTCGTCAATTGAACGAGGGGCTCGAAGCCCGAGTTGCATCCGAAATTGCCGAGCGTCGACACGCGGAAAGAGCGCTACAGCAGGCGCAGAAAATGGAAGCCATCGGTCAACTGACCGGCGGCGTTGCCCATGATTTCAACAATCTGTTGCAGGTCGTTGCGGGCAATCTTCAGCTTTTGGCAAAGGATGTCGTGGGCAATGAGCGTGCCGAACGCCGCGTGAGCAACGCTTTGGCAGGTGTCAGTCGCGGCGCAAAGCTTGCCAGTCAATTGCTTGCTTTCGGTCGCCGTCAGGCTCTGGAGCCGCGCGTGATCAATGTCGGTCGTTTCGTTGCCGGTATGGATGACCTGTTGCGCCGCTCCATCGGTGAGGCTGTCGAAGTCGAAGTCATTACGGCGGGCGGTCTGTGGAATACATTCGCCGACCCTGCACAGGTGGAAAACGCGCTGTTGAACCTGGCGATCAATGCTCGTGATGCGATGGGCGGTTCAGGAAAGCTGACCATTGAAGTGGGGAATGCCTCACTTGATCAGGATTATGCACGCACGCATGCCGAGGTCGAAGCCGGGCAATATGTGATGCTGGCGGTAACCGACACGGGTTCTGGCATGGCACCCGAGATCATCGACAAGGTGTTCGAGCCATTTTTCTCGACGAAACCGGAAGGCAAGGGTACCGGCCTTGGCCTTTCAATGGTCTACGGCTTTGTCAAGCAGTCCGGCGGTCACGTCAAAATCTACAGCGAGCTTGACCAGGGAACCACGGTCAAGGTTTATCTTCCCCGTTCGCTTTCCAAAGAGGATCGTGAAATCGTGGTGCAGAGCGGGCCAATCGTCGGCGGCAGCGAAACGGTTCTCGTCGTGGAGGACGATGATGAGGTGAGAAGCATCGTCGTTGAAACATTGACGGATCTTGGTTATCGGGTCCTGACCGCGCGTGATGCGCAGGCTGGCCTGACCGTTGCCGAAAGCGGCGTTCCCATCGACGTCATCTTCACCGATGTCGTCATGCCGGGACCGCTGAAAAGCAGTGAAATGGCGCGGCGCGCCAAGGAGCGTCTGCCCGACCTCGCCATCCTGTTCACCTCCGGTTATACTGAAAACTCGATCGTTCATGGCGGCAAGCTCGATGCGGGTGTCGAGTTGCTTTCAAAGCCCTACACGCGTGAGGCTCTTGCCAGACGTCTGCGCCATGTCATTGCCAATCAGAGGCAACGGGCACAGTCAAACAAGGACCGCGCATCCAATCAGGACGCCATTGCCAAACTGCGCACGAAGTCGGCAATGCGTGTGCTGCTGGTGGAAGACGATGAACTGATCCGGATGAATACATCCGATATTCTTCTGGAGGGTGGCCACGTCGTCGTGGAAGCAGCAAACGCCACTCAAGCGATCGATCTCATCGAAAGAGAAGAAATCGATGTGCTGGTGACGGACGTTGGTTTGCCGGATATGAGTGGAGCGGATCTGGCGGTGCTGATCAAAGAGCGTAAGCCCTTGGTTGGCGTCGTGTTCGCAACGGGCGATAATTTCCTGCCGGGCAACGCGCCAGCGGGTTCGGTGTTGTTGTGCAAACCCTATAATGAAAATGACGTCCGTTCGGCCATCGCTCAGGCCATGAGTGAATGATGTAAGGTCGGCTTAGTAACCGCGGGCCATGTCCACGGTTGCTGGCAGATTTCCTGTCTTGCGCCATGCGCTGATGTTTCCGGCAACGATGGCGGCGGATGTCTGCCGGTTGGTCGGCGCGGAAATATGCGGCAATACTGTTACGCGCGGGTGTTTCCAGAACGGCGATTGCTCATCAAGCGGTTCCTGTTCGAAAACATCGAGGACGGCGTGAGACAGATGCCCAGCATCCAGTGCCGCCAGCAAATCCTCCGACACGATGACTGCCCCGCGTGCGAAATTGATGATCGCCGCGTTGGTTTTCATGGTGCCGAGACGATCCTTGTTCAGCAGTCCTTTCGTATCGGCAGTCAGCGGAACGAGGCAGACGAGAATATCGCTTTTCGCCAGCAAGGTTTGAAGACCGCTGTCACCAGACAGAGTTTCGATACCCTCCAGTGTCTTTGGTGAACGGCTCCATCCGGTGGTGTTAAAGCCAGCCTCACGGAGTCTTGCGGCGGCGGCTGCTCCCAACGCGCCAAGTCCGAGGAGGCCAACGGTGATATCTTTCGGATGGCGATATTCCAGTTCTTTCCACAGCGCTTTTTGCTGATGGTCCCGGTAGGCTGGCATGTCGCGGTGGAGATAATAGGTCCACGCCAGCACGGCCTCAGCCATGACGCGGGTCAGTTCCGGGTCGGTCAGCCGCACGATGGGTGGTGATGTTATGCCAAGTTCCGCCACGAGACGTTCCACGCCCGCCCACAGGCTGTGTATCCATTTCAGATTGCTCAGCTTAGCAATATCTGCCGGATCCGGGTTGGCGACGATGGCGATTTCCGCTTGCGCCTTCTGCTCGTCGCTCATTGCCTTGACTGAAATGATCGTTTCGCCGGGCAGGGCGGAAGACAGCATCTCGATCCATTCCGCTTCGTTGGCGTCGGTGGTGCGGGAAACAAAGGCGATGGGAGAGGGCATGAGGGACGTGTCCTGCGCTGATATTCGTGACGTCATATCAATGCGGAAAACTTCTCTCGGAAGCCAGCCATTATTGGTCGATAGCGGGCAAAAAAAAGCCCGCTTGGCGCGGGCATCTTGATTTTGTTTTAGGCGGGTTCGGAAACCGGCTTTTTGGCATCGCCGTAATAGGCGGAGAATTGCTCGTGATAGTGTTCCGAGCCGCCTGGACCGGCATAACGCTGCAACTCGGTCATGTCGGTCTTGTTCAGCACGATGCCGAGTGTCTTGTTGGCGATCTGCGGTTCGTGGCTCATGAGGTTCTGCACCATCTGGATCGGTGTCTTGCCCCACTCGGTCACGAACACGAAACCATCCACCTGCGAGGCGAATGCCTTGGCATCGATAACAGGCACAACGGGCGCAAGGTCAACGATGATGTAATCGCAGGCTTCGCGCGCCGAATCCATGAACTTGCGCATGCCGGATGAGGCAAGCAACTCGCTGGAATGGGCGAACTGGTTGCTGGTGGAAACCGGCAAAATGCCCATTTTGGTGCGGCTATCGACCTTCACGGCCTTTGTCCACGGAACCTCGTCCAGCACGACTTCCACGAGACCAGCGGACTGGCGCGTCGTCAACATGCGGCTGAGGCCCGGATTGCGAATATCGGCGTCCACGACCAGCGTGCGCTTTCCAGTGGTGGCGATGAGGCCCGCAAGGTTGAGCGCGACCACGGACTTGCCCTCATTGGGCAGGCACGAGATGACGCCGATCACCCGGCACTGTCGTTCCTGAATAACCACATCAGCTGTGAGTTTGACGTTTCGCAGCGTTTCCGTGAAGCTGGAACGCGGACTATCGACCGCCAGCCGCAGCATCTTCTGGAATGAGACCTGCCCATTATCCTCGATGTCGGTCTCCGGAATTTCCGGTGTTGCAGCACCCGTTTCGGATTTGGCTGTCTCCACGCCTTTCTCACCGATGAAAGGCAGATAACCAAGGAAACGCATACGCAAACTGTCGCGCACATCATTGCCGGTGTGGAAATACCGGTCACGGAATTCCAGAACAGCAGCCACAGCACCACCCAGCATCAAGCCGAGGATGATGGAGAGCGCCATGGTCATCGTCTTTTTCGGGCTGGAAGGCGATGTCGGCAATCCGGCTTCGGAGATGACGCGCGCCTTGGCAATCGGGAAGGATTGCTTCTGCGATGCTTCTTCAAAGCGACCGAGATAGGATTCGTAGAGCGTCTTCAACGCTGCCGCCTGCTGCTCCAGCTCGCGGAGCTTGACCATGGTCATGTTGGCTTCGGAGTTGCGCCCGGCGACGCGGTCAATATTTTCACGAAGAGACTGGACGCGGGACTGGGTCACGTCGAATTCATTCTTGAAGCCGCCGGTGAGCTGTAGAAGCTCCTGATAAATCTGACGAGCGAGATCGCTTTTTTCGCTCTCAAGCGCGATGGCTTGCGGATGATCCTTGCCGAATTGCTGCACGACACCGCGTTCCCTGTCGGAAATGGCGATGTAACGTTTGCGCAGGTCCTGGATCACCGTGTTATCCGTATCCCGCGCGGAGACGATGGCGTTGTTGACGGCGTTATCGGGACCCTGGTCGGTTATGGATTTATACTGTGTGTAGCGGGCGGAGGCCGTCGCTGCGTCAGCCTGTGCGGCAATCAGCTGACCGTTCAAGTCCGAAAGCTGGCTCTCGGACATCAGCTCACCACGAGACGACACGATATTGTTGTCCGACTTGTATTTTTCGACTGCAAAGGACGCGGCCTGCGAACGCTGGTTAAGGTCCGTTAGCCGCTCTTGTAGCCAAACGGAAGCACGTTCCGTTGCATCGAAATTCGCGTTCAACTGTTCCGTCAGGTAGGAATTCGCATAGGTCTTGGCAATCTGCGTCGCCAACTGCCGGTCTATCGATCTTATGGAGATCGAGATGACTGAGCTTCGGCCGACGCGCTCGACTGTCAGTGCCTGCTGGATGACCGCGGCTGCTTTTTCACGGCGTCCGTTACGCATGGCTTCTTCGGAGGCCGGTGGGGAATTTGGCGTCAGAAGATCGACCACGCCCTTGACGGAAGACTTGATCAGATCAACGGGCGACATCGGTGGATTGATGATCGTCTCGTTTTGATCAAGGGCCGCCTTGTCGACCACGGTCAGCGCCATTTCCTTGGACTTCAGAACTTCGACGGCGCTTGCGATGCGGTTATCGACAACCTGGGCGGCTGGGACGGGTGTTTCATCTTCCGCATAACGCGACAGGCTTTCATCCAGCAGCACCTGCGTCATCGCAGTGTAGACCGGCGTTGCCAGAACGAGGTAGAGCCCTGCCAGAACCATCGTCGCGATAACGCAGGCTGCGATGATGTTGGCACGGCGCACCACGGCGGCCCAGAGGCGGTCGAGGTCGATAAATGTGTCGGCGTCCTTGGACTGGTCCGGGAAATTCATGTTCGATCTAAAGGTCTTGTGGTGCATTGACCCACCTGTGTTTAAAAAAATAACGAGCGGGACGGCAGTTTTCCTGCCCTCCCGGCTCTCCTGTTTTTAGTTTCAAGCCGCTTTGACGCGGCTTTCATGGTTCAAAACCAATTCCTTGATGGAGGCCAGAACCTGGGCTTCCATATCCGAGCGCATCAGCGAGAAGGCAACGTTTGCAGAGATGAAGCCTTGCTTGCTACCACAATCGAATGTGCGTCCAATAAATTTCTGGGCATGGAAGGGCTGCGTTTCTGCAAGACGTTTCATACCATCCGTCAATTGAATTTCATTGCCCGTGCCACGTTCCTGCTTTGCGAGAATATCGAATATCTCCGGCTGCAGAATATAGCGGCCATTCAGGTAATAATTAGACGGGGCTGCGGAAGGTTCCGGCTTCTCCACCATTTCCGTCACACGGAAGCCGTGGCTGACCGTGCTGCCGACGCCGACGATGCCGTAGGACGAGGTTTCTTCAGCCGCGCATTCCTCGACGCCGAGGATGTTGCCGCCGACTTCGTCGTAAAGTTCCATGAGACCGGCGATGCAACCGCGCGCTCCGTAAGACACCATATCCGGCAGAAGAAGAGCGAACGGCTCCTTGCCGACGAGTTCACGTGCACACCAGACGGCATGGCCAAGTCCCAAGGGGACCTGCTGGCGCGTGTAGCTGACCGTGCCTGCGACCGGAAGCATCTTCTCAAGCTTTAGGACCTGCATCGTCTTGCCGGATTTCGTCAGCGTGTTGACCAGCTCGGGCGCGCTGTCGAAATAGTCTTCGATAGCCGTCTTGTTGCGGCTGGTGACGAAAATGATGTGTTCGATACCAGCCTGCATGGCCTCATCGACGGCGTACTGAACAACGGGACGATCAACAATCGTTAGCATTTCTTTCGGCATCGCCTTTGTGGCGGGCAGGAACCGGGTTCCATTGCCTGCTACAGGGATTACGGCCTTTCTGACGGTCCTATTCAAATCCACAGCATTCTCCTTAATTGATTTTTGAGTATTGAAGTTGGGCAGATCAGGATGCTTGCCTGTTCACCCGTTTTGAAACTGACTTTGCGGTCATCGTATCTTTGAGTTTTCTCAAGCGGACCTCGATGGGCATGCGCAGGTGTCGAAACGCGATGGGATCGCGGAAAGCGATCTTGACGATGCCGGAAACGGAGCGGCTTTTGATACTGGATATCAGCATCAAAAAATGGCGTGCCTCGACAAGGCTGCGGCTGCGTTGTTTCTGTGCGTCGCGTGCGGCGGGCGAAAGCGTGTAACCCGCCATGAACTCGCGATCGGCATCAATCATTGCATCGACGTGGCGAAGTTCGAGCACACGGGAAATCGAGCCTTCACGAATATTGTAGACGTAGCCGGGCGACGGCTCGATGGTGCAGAGACCGCCTACTGCCAGTGCGGACGCGAGAAGCAGATAGTCTTCCCCGATCCGTAAGGTGGAGTGGAAACGCAGCTTGTGATCGTTTAGGAAATCCCGACGAAACATCGGTTTCATATAGCCGAAATTAAACGTCGAGCGGAAAAGGACGTTCGATGCGATGAAGTCTTCCAAAGTCAGAACGCCGCGTTCCCGCAGGAAAGCATCGGCAAACATCGTCTCTTTCGGGCGACCATCCGTGTAAACCACATCGAGATTGTCGACAGCGATGTCTGCGCTTGCCGCCTCGGCACGAGCGATCATCTGCGCGGTGCGGTGCGGGAGGATTACGTCATCGGAATCCAGAACGGCTATCCAGCGTCCCTCTGCCGCATCGAGCCCGGCATTTCGAGCACCGCCGGGGCCGAGGTTTTTCTCCAGTGCGATCAACCGGACGCGCGGGTCGTTCATGGCGAAAGCCTTGACGATCTCACGGGTGGCATCGCTCGACTTATCGTCCACGACGATGACTTCCAGCGTCACCAGTGCCTGCGCCAAGGCGCTCTCAACGGCCGGGACAATCGTGTCTGCTGAATTATAGGCGGCGATGACGAATGTGACGTCCGGCTGTATCGAGGCTTCCATCATGTCGCCTCCACGGTGCCGTATTGGCGAATTTCCTTCACGCCAACCGCACCACTGACGGAACCGCAATGCAGCGCGACGCGCAGCAGTTGCCGGGTACGACGAACCGGATCGAAAATGGCAAGCAGCGCCATTCCGGCGCAGGCGGCAGCTTTGGCTGCGGCGACAGCAACCTGTGCGACGCGACGAAACCCCGGTTTTTTCTCCGCGAGCAAACGCCCATGCGTTTGGCCTGAACGGAAGCGACGCTTCGCAAGCCATTTGAAACTGGCGCGCGTATCAGGCACCGGCTCGGAAAGAACGGCTTTTTCCGCATAGGCGATGCGGCCACCGGCGGCATGCATGTGCGAGAAGAAGTGCGTGTCCTCACCACCGCTCTGCCCCAACGACAGCGCGAAGCGGCGACCGGCGACAGCCGGTGCCGACATGCGAAGCAGGGTGTTGCAGGTATAGCCGGTGATGATCTCGCCCTTGACCCACACGGGGAATGTCGAGTGGAAATCGCCCTTGCGCATCCAGGTGGGCACATTCGATTTGTAGATTGCCGTCACAGGCCCAAGCACGGTTTCTGCACCGGTTGTCTGTGCGGTCTGCAACAGCTCCGACAACCATTCACGCGGCGCGGTTTCGTCGTCATCGATGAAGGCCAGATAATCGGCTTGCGAGGTCGAAAGGCAGGCGTTACGGGCAATCGAAATATTCGACTTCGGGCAGTGGACGTAGGTGATTTCGAACGGTGATGTCTCGCGCAGATTGTCGATGGATGCTTTTGCGCTCGGCTCAGCATCATTATCCGCCACGATGAGCCGCACGGTCGTGCCCTCGGGAATATCGAGTTCGAACAGGGACTTCAATGTCGCAACGACCGCCGGACGGCGGTAGGTGCAGATGCCGATATCGACGGTGACGGGTGCGGACGGTAGGGAGGTTCCGGTCATGAAACGGCCTTTCTCGCCACAGGCGCTGGTGTGCCGATGGAGCCTAGCAGCTCAAGCCAGAAACCGGTGGACCACGCAAAATGCATGACCATCGCGGCGAAGGCTGCCAGCGGGCCGTAGGAATTCTTCTCGGCGACAGCCATCCATAACCCGTAGCCAAGGCAAGCGCCGACCCAAAGAAGAAGAGGTACGAACGCGGCCCAATGAAGGAAGCCGAGAAGCGCAAACACGGCAACTGGCATAACCGCCAGCGGTATCATCTGGCGGATCTTGGGTAGCGAGCGGTGCTTCAAAAGGTTTTTGGCGCGCCCACGGCCATAGGCCATATATTGCTTGAACAGGGGCGTGACGTTGGAACGAGGGTAATAGGTCATGCGGGTTTTGTCGGTCATCCATATGCGGAAACCGGCCTTGCGCAGCCGGTAATCCAGTTCGGCATCCTCGTTGTGGCTGAAGCTTTCATCGTAGCCGCCAGCCTTGGTAAACGCGGATATGCGCATCAACGCGTGATGGCCGTGATCGATCCAATGCCCTTTCGATCCTTCGCGATGTTTGGAACCGCCATTACCAAGTTTCGAGTTCTGGGCAATCGCGGTGGCTTTTTGGAACGTGCCGTGACCGACCGTATCCATGGCGACAACGACCGAATCTGCACCAGTTTTCACCGCATCTTCCAGAAGGCGATGGCAATAATCGTCCGGGTAATCGCCGTGCGCATCGATGCGGATCAGGTAATCATAGTCGGCACCGAACATTTCGACCGCTAGGTTGATGCCGGCGCTCTGGATACGTTTGGGGTTGGCAAGCAGAATGACGCGCTGGTCCTGCATGGAAAAGCTGGCGACGATATCGCGCGTACCATCCGTGCTGCCGCCATCGGCGACGATGATGCGGTCCTGCGGGTGGTTCAAGCTGCTCGAAAACTTCAGCAACAGATCATCGATCGTGCGGGCTTCGTTGAGGCACGGTATGACGATCAACGTTTTGACGTCTGGAATAGTTTGCAACTTCATGGCTTAGACCCCAGCGGTTGAGAGTGCCGCTTCCACGGTGCGGCCATTGTGCGGCGCTGCCAGGGAGGCGAGTTTGTGAACGAGTTGAACGCAGTCCTGCCGGTCCGTAACCCATTGTTTCTGGTCGATTGCAGCAAGCCGGGCAAAGGCCTCGAGATAAGACTGTTCGGTCAGATCAGCGAAGAGCTCCTCCAGAGTGCTGACATTCGCATGGGGCAAGACCTGTCCGATGTGCCTGCTCTCCAGAAAACGCGCCGTTTCCGTACCAGCAACGGCAATGGGCAATGTGCCGTAAAGGCATCCCTCATAGAGGCGGTTGGGCAGCAGCCAGCTCGAGTTCTGGCCCTCCTCGAAGAAGTCGATGGCCCAGGTGAACTGAACCTCGTTATAGATCGAAGCCAAATCCTCGGGGTTCTTGTACGGTCCGAGAAAGCTGACATGCGGGGCTTTGGCGACCAAGCCATCGAAATCATCGAACTCGGAATAGGCTGGGCGCCCGCGCAGGATGATCTCGACCTTGCCATCCATCTTTGCTGCGAAATCGGTCAGGATTTGCAGAGATTTGGCGCAACGCAATGCGCCGAACCATCCGATTTTCCACGGCTCGCCTGGCTTCGGGACGCGCGGCATTGCTGGAGCTCGCCCGACAGCATCCAGCATTAGTACCTTGTTTTCTTGGAGAAGCACCGGCAACTGCAAACCGGAATGGGGCGCGAAATACTGCGCGACGAAGGCCGGTGAACTGGTGATCAACAGCTTTGCGTCTCTTGCAAAATACCGTTGCGCTGCGTTGACGAGCTTGCCGACCGGCCCTTCGTTGAGGAGTAGCCGATGGATATCCAGGCATTCGTAAACCACAGGCACGTCGCGCCCATAAATACCCGATGCACGCCGCGCCAGTGCCAACATTTCAAGATTGCGGGCAATGATGACATCCGGCTTGCGCACCTGCCGTAATGCGCGCGGCAGCGACAGGCTGGACTTGACGATGGACAGGATGCGCTGTGCAAATTGTCCATCCGCGGTTTCGCCAAGCACGATCGGTGCCGTGCCATCGACATCGGCCAGCTTGTTTTCTCCGCGCGTAAAACCTGCGACGCTGACCGTTGCTCCGCCCGTCTGCAACGTCATAACCCGCCGGCGAATAGCCGGGTCGGCGAGATCATGAGCGAAATAGAGAACATGCGTCATCAAAAACAGTCCTGAAGCGAAGGGTCATGGGGCAGTCTAGAGGTCAAAGGTGTCAGTTCGACAGGCAGGCGACGGATTCCGGAAACTGGCACTTATCGCCGAGAGCCGTAAACGCCATGCGATCGACGTTCATCACCGTCGGGCCGCTATAGGCGAACTTGCCCATCCAGCTTTTCAGCGTGTCGGTACCCCACAAGCTGAAGAAAATCTTCTGGGGATTCTGGGGAATTTTGGATGGATCGGTGACTTCATGGACCATCTTTCCATTCACGAAATAACGCAGACGCTGCGGCTCCCATACGAAGGCATAATCGTTGAACGCCTTGTCGGCTCCGCCTGCGACATCCACCAGCTTTTCATTGCCACCCTTGGCCGAAATATACTGGTTGAGCTGAACCTGAGAGGTGTTCTTGCCAAGAACTTCCATGTCGATTTCATCATGCGGCTTTTTATCGGTCGGTCCGATATAGGTGAAGAAAGCTGAATTCAGGCCCGATCCCGTTGCAGTCTTGATTCGTGCTTCGTAGGTGCCATAGCGGAAACGACCCTTGGTCTGGATTTCGCCGCAAGAGTAATTGCGGTCGCCAGCCTTGCCCTCCTGATAGCCAAGTTGCAGCTGTCCATCTTCAAACTTGACCAGCTTTTTGGACCATGTGCAGTTCTGATGCGGACCGTTGTTCCAGCCGTCAGAGACGTACCAGAAAGAGCGATCCATGCTGTCGAAGTTCTCCACGAAAGACTTGCCATTGTCTTCCTGTGCCACTGCGGCAGATGTGCCTGCGCTGAGAACCAAAAGAGCAGAAGCGATGATGCGTGAGTGAACGCTGCTGAGAAATGCGGTCATGGGGTTCACCTTTGTCGTTGTGGAACGGGAGTGTCTACAGACGACCGAAGAGGATCGGCCTTCACGGATGGTGTGTTTTGGGAAACCGCCTTCGGCTTCTTGCCCCGGCTTCCAGTCAAAATGCCGTAGAGAGATGGCAACTTGGCGCGGACCTGCGCATTGCTGATGATCAGGATCACGAAGGACAGCAGTATGGCCCCGACGTAAAAAGCTGGGTAGAAATCCGGGCCGCCCTTGTTCCAGACCATCCACATGATGACGAGGAGCGGGTAGTGGGCACAGAAAATCCAGAAGCTGAGACTTCCCGTATTGGCCAGACGTTTTCCAATACGGCTCTGGATCAGCAGGGACGACGATGCCCATAGGCCGATAGCACCAAAGACCGCCAGCAAGTTGGTCAGCAAGTTCAGCCCATACGTGAAATCCGGGCCGGTAAAGTAAAGGCCCGTCGCCAGTAGTGCGGCAGCACCCAGAACCAGAACGGTGATTTTGACGGCGTGCGGGTCGAGAGCCTTTAAGTCCACCTTATACAAGGCAAGTGCAATGCCAAGCGTGAAGCTGAACAGGATTTGTTTCTTCTGAAAGATCAAAAGGTCGGCGTCGGGCAGTGCGGCAATGACGAGAAGTATGCCGAGGGTGACCAACGGAAAGCGTCTCACGAAAAATGCCAGCACTGGCGACAGCAGAATGCAGACGAAAAGGTCTCTCAAGAAATAAAGGGGAATGTTGACCGGAAACTCTTCGACAGCCGCGCCGTGGCTCATCATTTCACGAGGCGTTGCGTTCCACAAATCTGGAAAGTAACCGTCGCCAAAACCGAAGCGCTGCATCAGAAGAACTGCAACGATCAACGCACTGTTCCACAAAAAGAAAGGGAGCAGAACGGTTTTAGCTTTTGATTTGAGCGTTGTTGAATAATCGAAGGCACTCATGCCACGCCGAAACAGCAGATACCCAGAGATCGCGCTCAGGCATGGTACGCCGATACGAAACAGGGCGTCGCCCAGAAAGACTCGTATCCAGTCAAAGAAACCGTAGAGTCCCAAGAATGGACTGGTTTCAGGATTGTGTGGCACATGCACGAAGACAATGCCGGAAATTAAAACGATACGCATCAAATTGATGCGGGAAGATAGGTTCTGATCAAAAGTCACATCAGTTCCCCTTTATTGGGCGGTGTCTCCCCTCACCGCGTTACAACTAAGAGCGAACATAAGCCCACCCGCAGAGTCTGGTTTTTACTTTGGGGTAAAATGTGGCAACGCGGGAAAAACGTCTATCGAATTGTAAGGGGTGAATCTCTGGATCGGTGCGTGATCCCCAAGATGGGATCCAGCTAACTGTTTGTTTTTTATAAATTAACAAACCGAAGAAACGAGAAATCGCGGACGGTTTCTCGTGACAAACGAAGCTCAGATTATGTTGCGACGCACAAAATAAAATAGACCTCACGTAACGGGATCGTGAAGAGCGGATTCTAAAATGGGCGGATTGTGGCGAAAAGGTTCGCACCTCACGCAACGGCAGGTTTGGCTTTGCGGTTCTTCACCATGCCGAAAATCTTTCTCAGCAACTCCCGCTCCGTCAGCAAGATCAGCACGCCGTAGATAGCACCACCGGCGACAGCGCCGACCAAAACCTGCATATAGGCGTGAGGTAGGCTGGCCTCGAACACGTGCAATATGTAACGCACGGCAAGCGCCATGACGAAGGACGCGATCATCGGGCGGCTGCTGATGTAGAGACCCTTTAGCAGTGGCATTTCGCTGGCCTTGAACACCGCCCAGGAATAGGCAAACAGTGTCACACCGTTGACGATGCACAGCCACACCATAGCGTCGATCAAGGTGCCGTAGGTTGCCGCAATCCACACCGCAAGCGTGGTGACGACGGCGCGAATGGTTGCCGACCAGAACAGGACACGGCCGTAGCCCGCACCCTTAAGGTAGGGAATGAAGGTGCTGCACGGCGTCAGAATTGCCTTTGAAAGGGCAAGCAGACCAAGAACGGGCCATGCATAGGCCCAATTCGGGCCGAAGATCACCAGCATCGCCGGTTCTGCGATGGCCCACAGGCCGAACATCATTGGGGCAAGCAGCACTGTCAGCACCTGTGTCGAGAACATCAAAGCGTCGCGACGGCGCTGCTTGTCATCCATCATGCGGCTGAAGGCGGGAAAGAGAACGCCCATGACGGCAGATAGAACGACTTGGTTGGGGATGCTGGCGAAACGGTTGGAAGCGGAATAGGCACCCGCGTCCGCAAGGCCTAGATGCCGAGCGATGACGACCATAGGCGACTGGAACGTCACGAAATTTGCAATTTCCGATCCCATCAGACCGGAGCTGAAGCCGAGCAGGGGTACGAGCCGCTTGGGCTTCATCACGAACCGTGGGCGATAGTGCGAGACCGCGTAAAGACCGACCAGCCTGATCAGGGCTGCGGCAAAAAGTTGAATGATGAGAGCCCAGACGCCGTAACCGGCAAAGGCAAGCACGACGGCCACGATGGCCGCGGCACTTTCCGAGGTCATACTCCATATGGCGTCCTTGCTGAAATTCATCCGCCGCGCCAACAGCGAGTAGGCGACATCTCCCGCCAGTTGCAGGGGAATGAGGAAGGCCATGATCCGTAGCAGATAGGCGCTTTCGACGGCACCCAACAGTTCTCCGAAAAACTCTGCTCCGAAATAGAGAATGGCGGCCATGGTGCAGGAAATGGCAAGGTTCGCCCAGAAGACGGTATGGATCGTGTCCATATCCTCTTCCTTCTCCACGATCAGCGCAGAGGTGAGGCCAGCACCTGCAATCATCGTCAGGAACTGCACGACGGTTAGCCCGACGGCGACGACGCCGAATTCTTCCGGTGTCAGCAATCGGGCGAGAATTGGCACCGTGACAAACTTAAGCCCGAATGTGCCTGTTTTTGACAATACGCTCCAACCGACATTCGTGGTAATCGTCTTGACGCTCGGAGCAGGGGGCATACGTGCATCCTATAATTCTGGAGGCCAGTGGGGGCTGGCGGGAGATTTGCCACTCATCGGGGCCGCTCTTACTATCGGGCCCGACACTTCTTGATCAACACAAGGGGCGAAACAATGGCGAAATTTACAGTCGTTATTCCTTATTATCAAAAACAGCATGGCGTTTTAGGCCGTGCATTGGCATCGGTTTTTGCGCAGACCGTTCAGGATTTCGATCTCGTCATCGTAGACGACGAATCGCCCTATCCTATTGAAAATGAAATTGCGGAACTGAGCGAAGCCCAGCAAAACCGTATTAAAATCGTCAAGCAGAAAAATGGCGGGCCGGGCGGTGCGCGCAATACGGGGCTTGATAATGTCCCGGCGGAAACCTCCTATGTCGCCTTTCTCGATTCGGACGATATTTGGATACCGGACCACCTGAAGAACGCTGCCTACAGCCTCGAAACGTTTGGCGGTGAGTGCTATTGGGCCTCCATGCAGGCGAGTGATGAGTTCTATTATCACTTCGCGATTTCCGAGCTGGAGAATAACGAGGGTGCTACTCGCCTCTCCGAATCACCCAAGGTTATCGAGCTGCCGGATCTGGCAAGTGTCATGCTGCGCAACTGGAGTTTCCTGCATCTGTCTTGCATGGTCATCGGCAGGCCGCTGTTCGAAAAAGTCCGGTTTGACCCGATATTGCGGTTGGCCGCAGAAGACGTTCTGTTCTTTTGCGATTGCATCATGGCATCCAAGCGCAGTCTTTTGTGTGACGATGCCGGTGCCATGCGCGGCATGGGCGTTAATATCTTCCACAGCATCGACAATACGTCACCGGAGTTTTTGCGCCAGCAGTTCAATACATGGGTGGCGCTGGATACGTTGCAAGGCCGTTTCGCGAAGCGTCCCGCCGACGTAGCATCAATTGCATCCTACAAGAACACGGCGCGCAAGCAGGCTTTGTGGAGCCAGGCGGGCAAGTTGAAACAACGCAAAGCACCGGAACTTGGCCTGTTGTTCAAATGGATGATGCGTGACCCCGCTATTTTGCGCGCAGCACTCGAATTGGGAACCGGCAAATTTGCCCGCCCGAAATGAGCCCGCGACCAACAGTCTTTTTATTCAGGAGTAGTCCATGAAACCATATCACTGGGAATCGCATCACGGCAATTTCGGCGACGACCTCAATCTTTGGCTTTGGGATTTCCTTCTGCCGGGCCTGCGCGACGTTCACCCTGATGTCCTGCTGGTCGGTGTCGGCACCGTTCTCAACGATGTTCTTTTTCCGCCCACCCAGCGTAAGCTGATCATCGGCAGCGGCTATGGCTATGGCGCAGTGCCGGATACGTCCAACAAGGAACTATGGGACATCAGATGCGTGCGCGGTGAGATGACAGCCGCCAAGCTTGGCCTGCCAGCGGAGATGGGCATTGTCGACCCCGCCGTCATGGTCACCGACATGCCGGACTTCAAAAATCTGCCGAAGCTGCATAAAAAGACTTTCGTTCCGCATTGGGAATCGGCTGAATTCGGCATGTGGGAAACCGTCTGCGAGCCAGCGGGGCTGACCTATCTCGATCCGCGCGGCGAAGCGAAGTCGGTGATCAAGCACATCGCGCAATCGGAATTCATCGTCGCTGAATCGATGCATGGTGCCATTCTTGCCGATGCCTTCCGGGTGCCATGGGTGGCAGTCAGCACGTCGACTTCCATCAACAGCTTCAAGTGGAGTGATTGGGCGGGCAGCGTCGGCGTGAAGTATGAGCCGCGCTACATTCCTGTTTCGACCCGCGCGGAAGCGGCAAAAAAGGGCTCCAAATTCTGGGGCATGAGCTTTCCACCACCACCGCCGGCGGAAATTGTCGAGCATTCGGCATCTCATCATGACGGTGAGTTGCTGGTCCGCCCGCAGCAGGAACAACTTTCCTTGAAAAAGCTGGCGAAGCAGGTGCTGGCGGCACCATCGACATTGGCCCTGTGGCAGGCCAGCCGTGCCGAGCCGCGTCTGAGCCCCGATGGCCGTTTGGAAGAGCGTAAAGAGCGTTTCCAGGCTGTGCTGGAAACGATCAAGAAAGACTATTTCTAACGAAAAACAAACGCCGCTCGGATCAAGAGTTGAGCGGCGTTGCTCTCAGCAGATAGCGAATATCTGCGACCTGTTGCGGCTTTTTGCGAAAACGCGCCGTCTTATCGCGCCATAGACCCTGCGCAATGGCCGGAGTAGCCGCCACGCGGTTCAGCGTATGCGATAAAGCCCCACCAAGACCGCCCTTTGCCTTGGCATCAAGGAAATCGCGGAGCTCGAACTTTTCACGGATATGGCGCTCATGCTCTAGGAGAACAGCCTTCTCATGCGGTTCCAGAGAGTACTCCGTTAAAATTTTACGGTCGGCTTCGTAGAGTTGGCGCAAATCTTCCGTCCGGTGGCGACCGCTGAGCGAATCGCCTCTCACGATGGCACCGTAACCGCAATTGCGGATGACCTTGTAGCGTGCGCCGCAGGCCAGTGCCCGAACGTACAACTCGTAATCTTCGCCCAATCTCAATGCCTCGTCATAGCGCAAGCCATGCGTTTCAAGAAATGACCGGCGGATGACGGGCTTCAGAAAGCCTGTTTCACCACGCTCGACACCGCGTTTGGAAATATTGCCTTCCACGAATTCCGCAAGCTTGAGGAAATGTGTTTCCGGTGCAAACCGGTCTGGCACCATCGATGATGCCCCAGCTACGGATTGCTGAATGAACGCGATATTATCGGCCACCAGATCCCAATCATCATTCTGCAGCATGGCGGCAAAACGCCCTGCGAAAAAGAAATCGTCGGCATCGAGAATACTGATGAGCGGGGCAGACGAGATGGCAACAGCGTGATTGCGCGCAGCGGATGGGCCGCGATTGACGTCGAACCGCTCCACTTTCAGACGCCCGGTTTCATCGTCGCAGGATTGCGCTATGGTCGCTGTCGCGTCCGTCGATCCATCGTCAATGACGACCACTTCTGCAACTTCAGGCTCAGCAAGCGCTGATTTGATAGCCGTCGCGATCGTATCAGAAGCGTTTTTTGCGGCAATAATCACGCAAATGGATTGCGAATCTCCAGTCATGACAAATCCCTGCTTGTTGCGTCGCTATTGTTTCGACGCAGAAAATGTCAGGGATAAGGACGTGACAGGATTATTTCGCACCTGCGAGAAATCCGGGTCAAGCCCGGTTGCAGTGCAAACTAGAAGTCGCTGAGCTTAGGGCTGTGCGGAGACACAACAGAAATGGTTTCCGTCACCGACTTCTCCGGTGTAGGAGCAACGTCTTTCTGGAAGCTAAGCGTAGCGCGCATCTGCCGTTTTTCTTTTGCAACAAGAACAAGCACGCCTATAAAGTATCCAACTTGTATAATGACAAGACAGATCAGCGTTTGAATAAAGCTTGTGTAGAAAGAGCCATAGATAAAATATGTCGCGACGGCGAACACCAGCAAGGCACACATCATGCTGATGAAAACACGCGGGGCGTACATATCTTTCTCCTCCGCTAAGCATTGTCCCTCTGTAGAGAAATGCATCTTTATGGCTTTCTTTTGTTGGGTTTATATTACGAAACGAATACCGTTTCAACACAGTTATACTTTCCTTAGACCGGTCAGCGTGAAATTTCGGTAATTTTTAATGGTAAAATTTGCCCAAATTTTCGTTATTTGATCCATCCGCCCGCATTTCTCTCCTGCGACCTTATCGCAAGGTTAAGGAGATGTTCTCTCTCGCTTCTTCACCAAGCTTTAGTTCAGCGTAAAGGCGAAGGATTTGACGGTGATTCCTGCGCAACCAAAGGCTTTCTGCCGCTTCTGTAGACTTCGTTAACCATGCGCCCGGTAAAGATAGGTGGTTGATTCCCGAAGCAGTAAGGTGTGCGTGTGACAGAGCGTTCAGAAGTAATTGCGTTTCCCGCTAAAAACCGTGTCGCAGACATAAAGCGGTGTGTTCAGATGCTTGAGGAGCTTCACGGCGAAGAGGCGAACCGCTTCTGGCGCGACGAGTGCAGGGCGCTTGCAAAGCATCTTACTAATCTTGGCTATGATGATTCTTCCATGCGGCACGAAGTCATGGCGTTTCAAGGTGCCGTTCAGGCTGAGCTATGGGCCGCCTGCCAACAGGACGAACCCGCGCGGCGTGACGCGTACTAATATAAAGGCTGGTGACAGGGTCAAAGATGACCGACCGCCCATCATCCGTTACTTGTGGGTGAGCCTTCTAGTTGGCGCGCCAACGGAATTGCGAACGATAAGATCCGGTGTCAGCAAGATTTCCGGGTGGTCGGGCTGCTGGCCTCCCAGAAGATCAAGAAGCAGTGCCATCGCGTGTTTGCCAATGGATGTTCTCGGTTGGCGAATGGTCGTCAAAGCAGGGGACATGAACACCGCCTGCGGAATATCGTCAAACCCGGTTACTGAGAAATCCTTGGGGATGTCATAGCCGCGTGCCGTCAGCCCGATCATGACACCGATTGCCGTCTGGTCGTTCACGCACATGAATGCCGTTGGCAACGTATCACGCATGAACAGCTGTTCGATGGCCAACCGACCGCTTTCCAGCGTTCCATCACCTTCAATGATCATGGCAGGGGCCGGTGTGAGTCCGGCAGCGAGCATGCCTTCGTCATAGCCTTTTCGACGTCTGTTGTAAGCGAGACGAACGCGGGAATCGCCGATGAAGGCGATGCGTTCATGCCCTTCGGCAATCAACATATCGACGATTTTGCGTGAACCCGCGGTGTCGTCCACCCCCACATACGGGATACCACCGTTATAAATCGGCTCGAAAACGCCAACACTTGGCGGTAACCGCGCAGTCATGGCCTGATGCCCGAAGGGCAGAATGCCGGTGAAAAGGATCAGCCCCGCGGCTTGGTTGGAATTGAGGAATTTCAGATATTCCAACCCGCGCTGAGCGTCATTCTGTGTATGGCCGATCAATATGCCATAGCCATGCGAGCGCGCCTCGTTTTCGAGGCCCACGAGAATATTGGAGAAGTTGGGGTCGCCAATATCCGGTGCGACCACAAGAATCATGTTGGAGCGACCAAGCCGAAGGCTGCGCGCCATGGCATTGGTCGTATAACCCGTAACTGCAATAGCTTGATTGACCTTCAGACGTGTTGAATTCGCCACCTTTTCGGGATTGTGGATTGCGCGCGAGACGGTCGCGATCGAAACCTCGGCAATTCGGGCAACGTCTTCTATTGTGGCAGATGAAGGAATGGACAAGGAAGGCCTCGGATATGTGCGCGTCCGGACACTACACAGACCTGCCGACGCGTCAAATACGATCACGCAAATCTGTTAATTCAGCCGAATGTAAACCTTTACATAAATCGTGTAAAGGTTTACATCGTTGGCAGGCGTAGGGAGACGTCTGGAGGAAATCATGGATACGGACATTGCTGACGACAGCGCCACAGTGCTGTCGGCGCGTCGGGTTTCTAAATCATTCAACGGCGTCCAAGTGCTGTTTAGCATTAATTTCGACCTAAAAGCTGGCGAGATTCATGCTTTGATGGGCGAGAACGGTGCCGGAAAATCGACGCTCGTCAAAGTTCTCTCAGGTTTTGAGCACCCAAGCTCCGGTGAGATCCTTCTGGACGGCAAGCCGGTGACGCTTCCACCGAACGGTGCCGCTGAAGCGCTCGGCATTGTCATTATCCATCAAGAGTTCAATCTCGCAGAACATCTGACCGTGACCGAAAGCCTGTATCTTGGCCGGGAGATCACCCGTTTCGGTATGCTGGACCGCAAAGCGATGCGGTCCGAGACCCGGCGCGTTCTCGATGTACTGGGCTGTCATGTCGATGAAAATTCCTTGATCGGAACCTTGTCCATTGCCGAAAAGCAGATGGTCGAGATTGCCAAGGCCATCAGCCGCGATGCGCGCATTGTTTTCATGGACGAGCCAACAGCGGTTCTGTCTCGTGAGGAAACGAATTACCTTTTTCAGCAAGTGCGCAAATTACGCGACAAGGGCACCAGCTTCGTCTTCGTGTCGCACAAGCTAGATGAGGTCATGGAGTTGACCGACCGCGTCACCGTTTTGCGTGATGGTCACTGGGTCAAGACCGCACCAACCTCTCTGCTTGATGGCGAGGCCATCGCTCAGCTTATGGTGGGGCGAGAGCTTTCCAGCCTCTATCCCGCCAAGCGAGAACCCGATGTGGACGAAGCAACTGTCCTGAAGGTCAGCAATGTTTCGACCCGTTATGTGCAGGATGCGAGTTTTGAGCTTCGCCGAGGCGAAATCATCGGCTTTTCCGGCCTGATCGGCTCTGGTCGCACCGAACTTGCCGAAGCGATCGTCGGTCTGCGCGGCCGTTCCTCTGGCGAGGTCGAGGTCAACGGGACAGTGTTGCCGCCCCACGATCTGCATGCATCGATAGATGCCGGTCTTGCCTACATGACGAAGGACCGTAAATCCAAGGGTCTGCTTTTGAGCGCGGGCATGGGGTTGAACCTCACGCTGCAGTCGCTGGAGCGGCATGGCAAGTTTGGTTATCTCAGTGCATCGAGTGAAGCGAGGTCGCTGGAACGAGCACGCCGCCGGTTCGACATTCGCGTGCGTGATGGCAGTGTGGTCGTTGGGCGCATGTCGGGTGGCAATCAACAGAAGCTGTTGCTCGCCAAGGTTATGGAAACCGAGCCGAAAATCATCATCATCGATGAGCCGACGCGTGGCATCGATGTGGGGACCAAGCAGCAGATTTATCATTTCATTTCAGCATTGGCGCGAGATGGGCATTCGGTCATCGTCGTTTCATCCGAAATGCAGGAAGTTATCGGGCTGTGCACCCGTGTGGCGGTGATGCGCGAAGGGCGCCTCGTCGGCATGCTGGAAGGTGACGAAATCAACGAGCGGGAAATCATGCGTTATGCGGCTGGACTGAAAACAAAAACGGCAGCGTAGCGTCGGTCAAACGACCGATATGACAGGGCGGGAGGTCTGTTTTGGGTATGAGTGTGAGTGAAGACAGCAAAGAAAAGAGAGCCGGGCGGTCGCTGCGCGATATAGACTTGCGCGCCGTTGCGCCGTTTGTCGCCCTGTTTCTGCTGCTGATCGTCGGGGCGATGGTCAATCCCAACTTTATCAGCATCAATAATCTGGCAAACGTCGCCACGCGAAGCGCGTTTATCGCCATCATTGCGGTTGGCGCGACCTTCGTCATTTCGGCAGGTGATCTGGATCTATCCGTTGGCTCGATGGTTGCGTTTGTTGCAAGTCTGATGATCCTGCTGATGAACTCCGGCATGGTGGCCGATCCGTTGCTCATGCTGGTTCTTGCGGTGGTCTTCACCTTGGTTGCGGGTTCTCTCTGTGGACTAGCAAATGGTTTGATCACCACCGTTGGCAAGATCGAACCTTTTATCGCCACGCTTGGTACGATGGGTGTGTACCGCGGACTGACGACATGGCTGTCTCAAGGCGGCGCGATTACGGTTCGGGAGCCGCAATTGCAGACCCTGTATCGCCCGGTCTATTTTGGGTCGTTCTTGGGAATGCCGATACCGATCCTCGTCATTCTGGCTGTGACCTGTGTGGCGGCGTTTATTCTGTACCGCACCCGCTACGGACGCCATGTCACTGCCGTTGGCTCCAATCGTGATGTTGCCAAATATTCGGGCGTTGCCGTCAACCACGTTCGCACCATCGCCTTCGTTATTCAGGGTCTGTGCGTTGCCATCGCCGTGTTGCTGTACGTGCCACGTCTCGGCTCTACATCCGCCACGACCGGCATGATGTGGGAATTGCAGGCGATCACAGCCGTGGTGGTGGGTGGCACAGCGCTGAAAGGCGGGGCAGGGCGCGTGTGGGGAACCATCTGCGGCGCGTTCATTCTGGAACTCGTCGGCAACATTATGCTGCTGTCGAACTTCATCAGCGAATATCTGATCGGCGCGATCCAAGGAGCGATCATCATCATTGCCATGCTGGTTCAGCGGTCGCTGATGCGCCGCTCATAAGGTTACCGGGTTAAGGGGTCGCCCGGGCAAGGACATCGAGACCTTTATTTGTGTGGGAGGAAAACACATGCGGAAAAGACTATTGGGAGTAACTGTCGCGCTTTTGGCACTAGCGGTTGGAGCGCAAGCACAAGACAAGAAGGTCACGATCGGCGTGTCCATTCCAGCGGCAGACCATGGCTGGACTTCCGGCGTCGTCTATCACGCAGAGCGCGTGGCAAAGTTGTTGATGAAGGAACATCCCGGGCTCAACGTCATCGTCAAGACATCGCCGGATGCGGCAACCCAGGCCAATGCGGTGCAGGATCTGGAAACGCAGGGCATTGATGCGCTGGTCATTCTTCCGTCGGACCCGGACCCGCTGGTCAACGCCATCAAGGAAGTGAAGGGCAACGGCAAATTCGTGGCTCTGGTCGACCGCGCACCGAGCGTCAATGACGATAGCGTTCGCGATCTCTACGTTGCCGGTAACAACCCGGCGCTGGGTGAAGTTGCTGGCAAATACATTGCCGACACGACGCCGGAAGCGCAGGTCGTCGTCATTCGCGGCCTGCCGATCCCTATCGATCAGCAGCGTCAGGATGGTTTCGACAAGGGTATTGCCGGTTCCAAGGTCAAGGTTCTCGACCGCCAGTTCGGCAACTGGAACCGCGACGATGCCTTCAAGGTGATGCAGGACTATCTGACCAAATATCCGAAGATCGATGTTGTCTGGTGCCAAGATGATGACATGGCTGTTGGCGTTCTTCAGGCTATCGAGCAGGCGAAGCGCACCGATATCAAATACGTAATCGGTGGTGCCGGCTCCAAGGACATGATCAAGAAGGTTATGGACGGCGACAAGATGATTCCGGTCGACGTGCTTTATCCACCAGCCATGGTCGCAACCGCCATGCAACTGACAGCGGCGAACTTCTACGATCAGGTTCCTGTGCGCGGTACCTACATTCTGGATGCGACACTGGTGACGAAGGACAATGCGGAAGGCTTCTACTTCCCGGATTCACCGTTCTGATACGAAAAATCGTGATGAAGGCCCGGTTGAGAGAGCGGGCTTTTTTCGTTTGGTGATCAGGAGAAACGGTTGGCCCTGAAGGGATCGACCGAAATTGACGTCTCCAAGCCGCCTACCAATTCTGTGACGAGCCTTGCGGTTGCGGCAGATTGCGTGAGCCCCAGATGCCCGTGGCCGAAAGCGTAGATCACGGACTGACTTGCTCTCGATGGACCGATCACCGGCAAGCAATCCGGCAGGGACGGACGAAAGCCCATCCACTGCGTGCCACCTTCGGTTTTCAGGCCCGGCAGGAATTGAGCCGCCTTTTTCAGCATGACCTCGGAGCGCCGGAAATTTGGCGGCAGATTAAGACCGCCCAACTCTACAGCGCCGCCAACGCGAATGCCGGAGGACAATGGCGTCAAGACAAAAGCGTGGTCGTTGAAATAAAGCTGTCGTGTCAGGTCGAAGGAACCAACCGGCAGCGTCGTGTTGTAACCGCGCTCGGTTTCCAAAGGCGTCGCATTGCCGAGCGAGACAGCCAGCGTCTTGGACCACGCACCACAGGCAATCACGACTTTATCGGCGGTGATTTTCTCGCCACTGTTCAGGGAGACAATCGTGCTTTCACCAACCGTCTCGACACGTATGGCCTCGCCTTTGCGCAAGCTCGCACCGCGCGCGATGACGAGATCGGCAATCGCCCGCGTGAACTCATAGGGATCACCGACCTGCAGGCCACCGGGTGTGAACATTGCATGTTGGAAACGCGGCGCAAGACCCGGCTGCAAGCGTTCTATCTCGTCGCGACCGACGCGGGAGAAGGTGAAACCGGCGCGTTCCTTCTCGTCCCAGTCCCGGCGGGCAGCGTCAAAGCTTTCCCGCGTATCGTAGAGGTCAAGCGTTCCGGTGTTGGTAATGTAATGCGCCAGTTCAGGCATGGCAGCGACGTGTTGCATTTCGCTGGCGGCAAGCAGCATCATGTTTTTCTGCACTTCGAGACCATGCTGGAACTTGCGCGGCGAACTTGCCTGCCAGAAACGCCACAGCCAAGGAGCAATCTTCAAGGCGTAGGCCGGTGGCACGCTGAGCGGACCGACAGGGTCGATCAACCACTTCGGCGCTTTCTTCATGACGCCGGGGGCGGGGATGGGAATGATTTCCGGGAAGGCAAGAATGCCAGCATTACCAGAACTCGCTCCGCGCGCAATCTCACCACGCTCCAGAAGCGTAACCGTCTTGCCAGCATTTTGAAGATACAAGGCCGTCATCACGCCGATAATACCAGTGCCGATAACCAACACTTCGCATTTTTCTGAAGGGTTCATCGAAAATATCCCAAGGTTTGATGCGCACCGATAGCACGATTAAATACAAACTGTCGACAAGATTGACTGCTTAGGTCCAGCTTGATTTTACTGCTCTATGTCGGCTGGTCTAACGATGGCGTAACTGATGCGAAACACTTTCCCCTTCACCGGATAATACATCGGAATATCCAGCGTGGATCGCTGCACGGTCTTCAGATTCACTTTCATCTGTCCCTCCAACCATTCCGTTAACAAGGGGACCTCGTTGTCATCGCCTGTCCAGACCATGAGGGCCGGATGCTCATCAGACACGGTAAAAGGTGGGTCGTAATCGTCGTAGATATTGGTGGCGACGGGAACGTCTTGAAAAAGAAAACGGAGGTTTCCGCCGGTTGGCCAATTTGGTGTGATGATAACGGAGGGCGAAAGCTTCTCGACCTCAACGACATGGCGGTAAAAAGCCTGCCAGTCGTAATTCGAATTCGATGTTCTTCCAAGGGCCGCCATGAGCGGATGCGAGACGAGCAGAGCTACCGGCACCAGCACCATCATGATGAGGGGAATGGGCAAAAACCGGGTGACGAAGCATGCCGTGTCGGCAAGGTGCCGTTCGAGGTAAAGCGCCGCTAGGATGGGAGCTGGAAGGAGCAGCGGTAGCAGCCACCTGTCCCGCAGTTCCGTCATCGTCGCCATTATGATAACAAGTGCCATCAGCACCGTGATCGCGATGAAATAGTGGAGGAAAAAGCGAAACCAGACGCTTTTCTGCGTTTGCGGCCGTTTCTCTTCACGGCGGGCCGCCTGCCAGAGCAGGAGGGCAGGTACTGCAAAGATGATGAGGGAGCCGCTGACGAAGCGACCCAGCCCCCGCGCCACTTGCAGTAAGCGACTGTCGGGCGCGTCTTCGGCCATTCGTTGCAATGTGACTTCGGATGCAAAGCGGAGATTGTCGATCAGCCAAAACAGGTGAGGCAGGAAAATGATGAAGCTGACAAGGATCGTCAGCAGAAAGCGCCGATCCAGTATCCTTTCGCGGCCCTGCGGGTGCAGCCACACCGCCAGCAGCAATGCTGGCAGAGCAAGGGCGAAATTGTACTTGGATAACACTCCCAACCCTGTGACGACGCCAACCAGAAGGTAGCCAATCAAAGTGGGACGCTGGATCAGCCTGATGCTGCAATAGAGCAATGCAGCAAAGGTCAGCATCAGCATCGCAGTGTGGGTCAGATCGCGCTGCGCCTGCCAGAATACCTGCGGAATGACGAAGAGCGCCATTGCGGCAACGACGACGAAGCGTTTGTTTTCCAGCACCAGTTCGGCTGTCTTTATGAAGACCGCAAATGTCAGGAAGAGTATGAGGTTCTTGGCGAAAGCGATGGCCAACATCGAGGTGCCAAAAACGGCAAAGATCGCCTGTTGGTACCAGTTGTAAAGCGGTGGTTGGGCATCATAACCGAGCGCCAGCCATTGAGCGAACAGCACCTGCTGTGCCTCATCGATACGCAAAGCGGGAGGTGCCAGTTCGCGCAGGAGGATCTGCAAAAGGAAGTAGGCACCGAACAGCACGATCACTGCGTTCGGACTGTCGGCCAGACGCAACGACAACCTTTTGAACGTTCCCATAGTCTTTCCGTGCAGCGATGACCCTGCCTGCTGTCGCGATATATCCATGCCCCATCCGTCCCGCTGCCAAGCGGCAGAATCGATTACTACCCACCTTATCGCGGTGACAAAACGGAACTATGTGGCCGAACCATGGAGTGGGGTCGGGCATTCACAACTATCTTCGTGGCGTGTCTATCGGGTACCGCAGGATGACGCCCCATTACGGAACGTCAGGTCGTCACTGTCCCGAATTATACGCGGCGATTGCGGCCATGTTGACGATATCACTGTCTTTTGCGCCCATGGACGTGATCTGTACGGATTTGTCGAGACCGACGAGAAGCGGACCGATAACCGTTGCGCCGCCCAGTTCCTGCAGCATCTTCGTCGAGATGGATGCCGAATGAATGGCAGGCATGACCAGCACGTTGGCCGCACCCGAGAGACGGGTAAACGGATACTGGCTCTGCATCTTCTGATGATTGAGAGCGACGTCTGCCGCCATTTCACCATCCACCTCGAAATTCACATTGCGCTTGTCGAGAATGCGAACGGCTTCGCGAACCTTTTCCGATCGCTCACCCAACGGGTGTCCGAAGGTGGAATAGGCAAGCATGGCGACTCGCGGCTCGTAGCCGAAGCGACGGGCCAAACCGGCTGCTTCGACCGCGATATCGGCCAGATCTTCGGCAGATGGCATGTCATGAACGGCGGTATCGGCAACAAAAACCGTGCGGTTACGGGAGACGACAAGCGACACGCCGATAACGCGATGGCCCGGCTTGGTGTTGATACAGCGGCGCACGTCTTCCAGCGCGGTGGAATAGTTTCGGGTCGTACCTGTGACCATGGCATCGGCATCACCCATTGCCACCATGCAGGCGGCGAAATGGTTGCGGTCGTTATGAACAAGGCGCTGCACATCACGCAGCAGGAAGCCCTGACGTTGCAGGCGCGCATAGAGATAGTCGATGTAGATCTCGACGCGCTCCGACAGGCGAGCATTGGTGATCTTGATGTTGGGGCGGTCGAGATCGATGCCGGCGCGTTCCGCATTGGCCCGGATAATGTCGTCACGACCAAGCAGGATTGCAGTGCCGAGACCCTGTGCCGTGTAGGAAATGGCGGCGCGCATGACCTGCTCTTCTTCGGCCTCTGCGAAAACAACGCGCTTGGGCGAACGGCGAACGCGTTCATAAAGACGCTGCGTCGTTGATGCCATCGGGTCGCGACGAGCGGAAAGCTCGTGGGCATAGGCTTCCAGATCGGGCAGCTCGCGGCGCGCAACACCCGTTTCCATGGCAGCCTTTGCGACAGCGACCGGGATGGCTGCAATCAGGCGCGGATCGAAGGGGACGGGAATGATGTATTGCGGCCCGAAACGAGGGCGTACGCCCTGATAGGCAGCGGCAACATCGTCAGGCACGTCTTCGCGGGCGAGATCGGCCAAAGCCTTGGCGGCGGCAATTTTCATCGCATCGTTGATCTGGCTGGCGCGAACATCCAGTGCACCGCGGAAGATGTAGGGGAAGCCGAGAACGTTGTTGACCTGATTGGGGTAGTCGGAGCGTCCGGTCGCCATGATGGCGTCGTCACGAATGCGCGCCACCTCTTCTGGCGTGATTTCCGGATCGGGGTTTGCCATGGCGAAGATGATCGGCTTCGGTGCCATGGAACGGATCATTTCTTCGCTGAAGGCACCCTTCTGCGAAAGGCCGAAGACGACATCCGCGCCCTTCATCGCCTCAACCAACGTGCGGTTGTCGGTCTTCACAGCGTGAGCCGATTTCCACTGGTTCATGCCCTCGGTTCGACCCTGATAGATGACACCTTTTGTGTCGCACAGCGTGATGTTGGCTGGGTTGAACCCCATAGCCTTGATCAGGTCCATGCAGGCGATGGCGGCAGCGCCGGCACCATTGCAAACCAGTTTCGTCGTTTTGAAATCCCGGCCCGTCAGCGCGATGGCGTTGATAAGGCCCGCTGCTGCGATGATGGCAGTGCCATGCTGGTCATCATGGAAAACCGGAATGTCCATGAGTTCGCGCAGACGGCTTTCGATGATAAAACATTCCGGTGCCTTGATGTCTTCCAGATTGATGCCACCGAAGGATGGGCCAAGATAACGCACGCAGTTGATGAATTCGTCCGCATCTTCCGTATCGACTTCCAGATCGATGGAATCCACGTCTGCAAAGCGCTTGAAGAGAACCGACTTGCCTTCCATGACAGGTTTGGACGCGAGCGCGCCGAGATTGCCGAGACCGAGAATGGCGGTGCCATTGGAAATGACCGCAACCATGTTGCCACGGGTGGTGTAGTCGTAGGCCATATCGGGGTTTTCGGCGATTGCCTTGACGGGAACGGCGACGCCCGGAGAATAGGCCAGCGACAGGTCGCGCTGTGTCGCCATGGGCTTGGTTGGTGTGATCTCGAGTTTGCCGGGTCGTCCCTGGGAATGGAAGTCCAATGCTTCCTGATCTGTAACCGATGTCTTGCCGGTTGCGGATTTCACTTTTTCTGACATGGCCCACCCCTTCTCGTTTGTTATAAATTCGTGGTGGTAGTTATTGTATTTTCTGGAAGGCTGCCAAGCGCTGAGTGCCGTTCGGTGCAATAAATCCAAAGATACATAGGGGTCGCGAACACTTCAATCGATTAACCGACCTCAAATTTCGGAACCCTCGGCCTGTATCACCGTTGGTCAACGGGCTCGCGGACACACAATCGATGGATTCGATGCAGCAATTGGTTGTGTTGACCTTGGCATTCATGCTCGCACATGGTTTGCTGGCGGCCTTTAAAGCGTGATGAGTTGGAATTTGAAAGGTGAATACGTGAACGCACAGACAAGAAAGATTATCCCTGTACTTTTGGCAGGCGGGGCGGGATCAAGATTGTGGCCTGTCTCACGCGATCAATTGCCGAAGCAGTTTCAGCCGCTGGTGGGAAGCCTCTCCACCTATCAGCAGACTTTGCAGCGTGTCAGCGATGAAACACTTTACGGCGAACCGCTAGTCATAACCAATGAGGATTTTCGCTTCTTCGCCCGCAGACAGGCAGAAGAAGTCGACGTGTCCGCGACCGTCGTTCTGGAGCCTGCACGCCGTGACAGCGCCGCCGCCATGGCCGCTGCCGCAGTGCTTGCAGAGCGGCGTGAACCGGGCTCCCTCGTTCTCGCCTTGGCCGCCGACCACGTCGTACTCGATAACGACAAGTTCTCCGAGGCCGTCAAACTGGGCGCAAGCGCGGCAGAGCAGGGCAATATCGTTGTGTTCGGCTTGACGCCGACTGAGCCCCGCACGTCCTACGGATATATCAATCCCGGCCAACCGATTGATGGTAATGAAGACCTTTGTGTCGTGGAAGCCTTTGTAGAAAAACCTGACGAAGAGACCGCCGTATCCTACGTTGAGAAGGGGTATCTCTGGAATTCTGGCAACTTCCTGTTTCGATCCGACGTCATGATTGCCGAGCTTAAAGCGCACGTACCGGAGATACTCGAAGCCGTGACCCGTTCGGTCGATGAGCATGAGACCGACCTGGGATTTGTCCGTCTCCACAAAGAAAGCTTCGAGGCATCGCCGAAAAACTCCATCGATTATGCCGTCATTGAAAACACAAAGCGAATGGCTGTCGTGCGCGGACATTTCCGTTGGTCCGATATCGGTAGCTGGGATGCAATCTGGGAGATTGCGGACAAGCAGGAGAACGGCAACGCTGTCGAAGGGCAGGGAATATTCATCGATTCCGAGGGATGCCTGATCCATTCAAACAGTATTTTGACGACGGTCGTGGGCGCGAAGGACCTGGTCGTCGTGGCGACGAAAGACGCGGTTCTCGTTACGCCAAAAGATCGGGTCCAGAGCGTTAAAGGCCTGGTCGAGGCTTTGAAGGAAGGCGATCATGTTCGCAAGACCGAGATCCACAAACGAGCATACCGCCCTTGGGGTCATATCGAGCAGACAGACTCTGGACCACGCTACCGTGTCAGCCATATCAAGGTAGAGCCCGGCCATAGAATATCGCTTCAGCAGCACTATCATCGTTCCGAACACTGGATCGTTGTGCGTGGTACGGCGACGGTTACGATTGAAGATGAAACGCGTCTGTTGACGGAAAACGAGTCGGTCTACATTCCCGTGGGCAAGCCTCACCGCCTTGCCAATGAAGGGCAGATACCGCTGGAGCTCATCGAAATCCAGACGGGCTCCTATTTTGGAGAAGACGACATCATCCGCTTGCAGGACGACTACAAGCGGGCGTGACGTGAAAGAGTGGTCTGGGCGTGATGTTGTCCAGACCACTCGCTTGGATCAAGCGACGATTTTTCGCCGCGCACTCTCAAGCAGGCGATACAAAAAAGGCGAAGTGAGGTGGTAAGTTGGTATGCAGATGCCACGCCCTAACTGCGCCTCAATACGCTCTTAGCCCATCAGTTAGTTCTTCACTCGAAGGCGCACCTTCGCTGATTTGACCTTCAAATGGATCGATTTTCCAGAACGAACGTTAAAGCAGCGCCATTCATAATCCGAAAAGGGCAAAGGGCTGCCGCGGGTCAAGAATCTAACAGGAGAAAACAAAATGAAAAAAGCTTTTGCCGTAACTTTCGCAGCGATGACTCTCGGCCTCGGCGGCACTGCCAGTGCAATTGCCGCAGACTTGGCGAGATCTCCCGAAGTTTATCAGGATCAGGACGACCGCAACGGCGTCAAGATCGGTTACCTGACATGTGATGTTGGTGGTGGCGTAGGCTACGTGATCGGTTCCTCCAAGGAGCTTGAATGCACGTTCCAGTCCACAGTTGGCGCACGCCGCACTGATCACTACAGCGGTGCTATCCGCAAGATGGGCGTAGACCTCGGCTTCACGACACAGGGTCGCGTTCTCTGGGCAGTGTTCGCTCCGACTGCCGGTTACCACAAGGGTTCGCTTGGCGGCCTCTATCAGGGCGCAACAGCTGAAGCCACGGTTGGTCTTGGCGTTGGCGCAAACGTGTTGGTTGGTGGCACTGCCGGTTCCATTCAGCTGCAGACGATCAGCGTAGGCGGTCAGGTCGGCCTCAACCTTGCTGCAACAGGTACTTCTGTGACGCTGAACCCGATCAACGGCTGATCGTCACTGCGGTCAATCTGACGCATGTAATGACACGCCCTCTTCGTCGTATGACGGAGAGGGCGTTTTGCTTTTCGCGTGAGTTATAGGTGTGGACATGGCAATGAGGTTGGGAATTTTGACGGCGTTGTGCCTGATTATATCCACTTCACCGTCGATAGCAGAGGGTGATGCTGCACGCGGCGAGCGGGCTTTCAGCAAATGTTCAGCCTGTCACAGCATCGACCACCCTCGCACCCGCTTGGGTCCTCACCTTATGGGTGTCGTAGGAAGGCCCGCCGGTACAGTGCCCGATTACAAATATTCGGCAGCGATGACAGACGCCGGTGCCGGAGGTCTGGTCTGGACGGAAGAGAAGCTTCACGCGTTTCTGTACAGTCCAAAGAAAACCGTGCCCGGAACCTCGATGCGTTTTTTCGGGCTTTGGAGCGATAGCGAGATCGATGATTTGATTGCCTATCTGAAAACGGTACCCGCGCCGCAATAATCTATAGCGGGTTTTGATCCAGAATCCCTTCTGCGTCCTCAAGGTTCATTTTATAGACCTTATTCGCAATCTCGAAACTGTATCCGTTGCGCGCGAAGGAAGAGATTTCCTTTTGCATGCGCTTTTCATCCGGTTCGTCGCGACGAAACGGTCCGAAACGACGCTTTCGCGCCATGATCACAGCGGAATAAAGATCATCCTTATCAACCAGCGCCTGCTCGGTAATATCCTTGCTAACGCCTTTTACACTGAGCTTCTGCGCGATCGCACGCCGTGATTTGCCGCTGCGAATGGCAGACCGCGTTGCACTTTCCGCATAGGCCACGTCATCAAGCGCTTTGATATCATAGGCGAACTTGACGGCCGCGTTGGCCAGAGCTTCGATTTGTTCTGAGGTAATATCCTCGAATTTCTGTTTTGCCTTGCGTTTGATCGCATCGAACAACTGCCGCTCGGTCATCATCCGCCGTTCGAGCCGGTAAATCGTCGAGTTGCGGACCCATGTCAGCATTCTTTTTGTGGGAGCACTCGCCGCTTCCATTTGGTCAGTCAACGCAATCAGTCCTTGTCGCGAATTTCCACATCACCCTTGAATCGCCTATCTAAGGCGCAACAAGACAAGTGTAAAATCCGAAGCTTATGTTCGCAAGGCGTAGACGTTGATAGGATTTTCGAGGCCTCTAAGCGCATGCGCACCGACGCTTTCGAAATGCTCAGGCCCGCCTGCCATGTTTACGAACTTCTCGGACATCAGAACGGGGCGCAAGACCTGCTTGGTCAAGGTTTCCAGCCGCGATGCGATGTTGACGGCGGGGCCGATGACGGTGAAGTCCAGCCGGCTTTTCGAGCCGATATTGCCGTACATGACGTCGCCGACATGGACACCTATTCCGTAACCGAGTGGATCATGCCCGCGTTCGATATTGGCCTCGTTCAAAGCCTTAAGATGGATTTGCGCTTCTGCGATGGCCGCTAGAAGATTGGTGCAGGCATCGGGATTGCTCAACGGAAAAATTGCCAGCAGGCCATCGCCCATGAATTTCAGTATTTCTCCGCCGAATTTCTCAATCGGCTCCGACATGGCGTCGAAGTAGCCGTTCAACAGTTCGATCACATCGTCTCTGGGCCAAAGGTCGGAAATATGGGTGAAATCGCGCAGGTCACAGATGAGAATGGCCGCGCCAACTGTCATGCCGCTGCCCCGGCGTGTGGCACCATCCAAAATAGCCTGGCTCGCATGTGGTCCCACATAGGTTTCCAGTAGGGTGCGGGCTATGCGGTTTTTGAGGCGAATTTCCGAAACCAAAGATATCGCGGGAATAAGGCTTCGAAGCATCTCGATCTCCGCGTCGGTAAATCCACCGGGTCGATCGCTACAGAATGTGACGACGTGGCGTTTGCCGAAAGTGTGCTTCAGCGGCCAGGCGCAATATTCCGTCAGGCCTTCAGCACGAAGATCCGTATAAATAGCGTGCTCAGGGGAAGTTGGTGGCGGAACATCAAGCCGATAGCGCAGTTCGGCGGCTCCTGAATGTATTTCGTAGATTGGGCTGTTGCGATATTCTGCTGTGTTTTCAGTGCCATAGGCGTAGGTCGCAAACTCGGCTTCGGTTTTGCCCTTCAACCATAGAATTCTGGCACCACGCCATTGCGGATGCTCGACCATGAAATTCAAGGATGCTCTAGCAACGGAAACGCCCGCCTCAGTCAGCCGTTGGCAAAGCTCGATGAAAATGTTGTCGATGAAACGCTCATCATGGGTTTCCAGCACCAGCCAATTCAATATCTCATAAGGCTGGGACGGCCACGCACTTTGCGATGAATGATGATTGGACAGGTCAGCGTGATGTGCTTCTGTCATGAGGTTCCCACAGGTCAGAGATGATGCGCCCTGCATGTGGTGGATTGCGAAAGCTTTTTGAAGGGGTAAGCCAAAACGTTTATTGTTTCGCCCGTCCTATCAAGAAACCAGTTTTCTTGGGCGACGGGCGAAAAAAATCCTCAATATTGAGAACACACGGTCAGACGATGTTGGAAATCGGGATTTGCAGCGCTGCTGCCACACGCTGAATGTGCGACGGATTGCTGTCCGTGCCGTTTTCAAGCGCTTCAATTTCCTGCGTCGTCAATCCGCAGGTGATAGCCAGTTGCTCGATCGTGTAACCCGAGCTGGTTCTGGCCGCTGCGATCTTCTGTGCAAATGGCGTATGTGTCTGATCACTCGAATGGGGATGAGAAACGGATATTGTCATAATAATCTCCCTGGAATGGACATTCAATAGAACCGGGGTCCATCAGGTTCACCGGCATTTCATGCGACAACGTCGCATAAGGAGAGTTCATGTTGCAACGCAGCAGGAAAATAGCCATCTTTATGGCACTAGCAATAGTTAAATTTTGTTAAGGATTGACGAAGGCTTTTTCGGCATACACATCGTACAGAAATATGATTTTAATTCAGCTGCTTAGATAAATTAAACGATGCTTATACGCATGTCGCGACGAAAGTCCGAAGGCGACATTCCCGCCACCTGACGGAATGCCTTGTTGAAAGCACTGACAGAACCGAAGCCGCTCTCCAGAGCGACATGTAGAATATTGTCGTTGTTCTCGATCAGCATCGCCTGCGCGCGCGACAGCCGCAACAGCGTCAGATATTTTATCAGTGTCATGCCTGTCGATTTCCGAAACAGGTTCATGGCGTATTTCGGATGCAGGCTGGCCGAGCGGGCAATATCTGTCGCATCGACGTCTTCCAGAAAATTTGCGGCGATGAAATCGCACATGCGAACAACGTTCAGCGAATGTGAGCCTTCGGTGTCGCTGGCTTGGCTGTCAGGAGGGGCAGACGCCACGACCGAATAAGGTTCCAGAAATATACGTTCCACCCGTAGCAGCAATTCCTCGACGGCATTTTCTGACTTTTGCGCGTCACCGGAGTTGACGTATCGAAACCAGCGGGAAAAATTCTCCTCGTCCGACGTGTCGGTCACCGATGTCAGCATGGTTGCGCCGCCCATCAACATGCTCGACACCGAAGCTGGCAACCGCATCCGAAAGAAATGGACGAGTGGAAGATGAGCTCCGGCATAGAATGAATCGTCGGATGACTCGTCCATCTGATGGGCCTGTCCACCCCAGAACAGGCACATTTGCCCCGCCTCCAATCTCAGCGCGTGGTCACCCATACGGTAGTGCACATGGCCGGAAATGACGTAGTTTACTTCCACCTGCGCGTGCCAGTGCGGCATGGGCATGACGGCAGGGTGGGTGCGAAAAAACTGCAGTTTGGTCGGAGAGCCTTCAATGGTGCTGGCACCCGGGTGATAGACCGCCTTTTCAAGCACCTTACTTTCCGCCAAATCCATGTTCCCTTTTTACGAGACAGATTTCCTTGTGTCGCTAGTCTGCCCGTGTCGTTGGAGGACGGCAATTGAAAAGGGAGGTTTTCAATGGGTTTTAAATTTATCGGTGCGTCGGTGTCGCTCGCGCTTCTGGCTGCAACACCTGCGGCCGCGCAATCCACCACCATTACCATCTGGAGCTGGAACGTTGCAGCATCCGCTTTGAAGTCGACGCTCGAAGGCTTCAACAAGAAATATCCGGATATTAAGGTTGATGTTCAGGACTTGGGTAACAGTCAGGTTTACGACAAGTCGCTTGCGGCTTGTGCAGCGGGTGGGGAAGGCCTGCCGGACATCGTAACCGTTGAAAACTTTGAGGCTGAGGTTTTCTGGAACCGGTTCCCCGACTGCTTCACGGATGTGACAAAGCTTGGCTACACTCCTGAAAAACAGGCGCTTTTCCCGGATTTCAAACGTACTGAGCTGGAAGTGGATGGCGTTGCCTATGCGGTGCCGTGGGATTCCGGTCCTGTCGCCATGTTCTACCGTCGTGACTTCTACCAAAAGGCTGCTGTCGATCCGGCGACTGTAAAGACCTGGGATGATTTCATTGCCGCTGGCAAGAAGGTGATGGAAGCCAATCCCGGCACCGTCATGACGCAAGCGGATTTCAACGGCGATAGCGAGTGGTTTCGCATGATCGCCAATGAGCAGGGATGTGGTTACTTTTCGACCGATGGCCAGAGCATAACCATCAACCAGCCAGCATGCGTTGCGACGCTCGAAAAGCTGAAGCAGATGAAGGATGCAGGCATTATCACCGCCGCGATCTGGGATGAGAAAATCCAGTCCAACACCTCTGGAAAAGTCGCAACGCAGATGTATGGCGGCTGGTTTGAGGGCACGGTTCGCTCAGGCTCTCCTGATCTCGCCGGAAAATGGGGCGTATATACTATGCCCAGCCTGACGGCGGATGGTCCTCATGCAGCCAATCTGGGCGGCTCGTCCCTCGCCATAAGTTCCGCTTCGCAGCACAAGGAAGCCGCATGGAAGTTCATCGACTATGCTCTTTTGACCAATGAGGGGCAGGTCACCATGCTGAAATCTTTCGGCTTGGTTCCGTCACTGCTGACGGCAGACAAGGAACCGTTTGTGAAAGAACCGCAAGCCTATTGGGGCGGGCAGGCCGTCTGGTCGGACATTCTGGCCACTTTGCCGAAGATCGTGCCGAGCCGTGGCACGGCATTCCAGTCCGATGCGGAAGGCATATACCGCGTCACGCAGACCAAGTACCTTGCGGGCGGGTTCCCGGATGCCAAGGCGGCGCTGGATGATGCCGCCAAGCAGATCGAAACTGCAACAGGGGTTCCGATAGCAGAATAGTCTCCCAAGCCGACCGTTGCCGGGCGCTCTCATCAAGGGCGTCCGGCCCCCATCCCCTTCTGGCTTTGTGAGGTCGATATGCCTTTGCGCACTAGGGTCGCATATGCGTTTCTTGCCCCGTATCTTTTGATCTTCGCGACGTTCTGGCTTTGGCCGATCATCAGTTCATTTCTTTTGTCGTTCCAGAACACCCGCATCAGTCCTTGGCGTTTTGCGCCTTCCATGAACTGGGGACGTCTTGTCGGTGACCCGGCGTTCTACAACGCGCTTCAGAACACGCTCGTCATTCTGGTCGTGCAGGTGCCTATCATGATCGCGCTCGCCACGGTCATGGCGGTGCTGTTGAACTCGCCGCTACTGAAGGCTCGTCCACTGTTTCGCTTCGCATTCTTCGCGCCCGTCGTTGTCGGGGAAGTTGCTTACGCGGCTGTGTTTCGTTTGATGTTCAGCACTGATTTCGGCATCGTCAACAAGCTCATTACCTCGGTGGGACTGCCACCCGTTGCATGGTTCGACAATTCCACGGCGGCCATGGCACTCATCATCATTGCTGTAACGTGGCGCTGGGCAGGTTATAACGCCATCATTATTCTGGCAGGCCTCCAATCCATTCCCGGCGATGTTTATGAGGCGGCGAGGCTGGACAATGTCAGCCGACGCCAGCAATTTTTTCATATTACGCTGCCGCTGCTGAAGCCCATCATCATGTTTTGTGTCGTTCTGTCCGTTATCGGCACCATGCAACTGTTCACAGAACCGTTCCTCATCACCAACAGGGGTGGCCCTGGCGGTGCGACCGAGACACTCGGTATTTTCCTGTATCGCCAGGGCTTTACGTCGCTGAATTTCGGCTACGCATCGGCCATCGCTTACACAATCGCAGCGCTTGCCGTCGTCATTTCGCTGTTCAATCTTAGGATCGGGAGGGAAGCGAAATGAGATCCAGGTCCAAATCCGCTTTGTGGCAGAAAATTGCGCTCCATGCTGCTTTGACGCCACTTGCCATCATCTGGCTATTCCCCATCTGGATGATGTTCGTTTTCTCGACCATGCCTGATAACGGCATTTTCAGCCCTGATATCGAGCTGTTGCCATCGACGCATTTTCTGGAAAACTTCCGCAACCTTCAGGCCGACACCGACTTCCTGCGGGCCTTGTTCATCTCCATCGGTGTGGCTGTCATCTACACGGTGCTCTCAGTCATGCTGACATCCATGGCAGGCTGGGCCTTGGCACGTTACCGCTTTGCCGGGCGCTCTGTGGTGGTGGCAATCATTCTGGGCACGATCACCTTGCCGTACGCCGTCGTAGTCATTCCGCAATTCATCATGGTCGCGCGTGAGTTCAAGCTCGCCAATACATGGGTCGCGCTCATCGTGCCGCCGCTGTTCAACTCACTCGGTGTCCTCTTCATGCGGCAATCCTTCTCCATGATGCCGACCGAGCTTTTCGATGCGGCGCGTGTGGAAGGTGTCAAGGAATGGCAAATCTTCCTGCGCATCGCTTTGCCGTTGGCACGACCGACCATGGCTGCATTGTCCATCATTCTCTTCCTTGCGTCCTGGAATAACTATCTCTGGCCGCTGCTGATCAATTCCAAACCCGGCATGATGACGGCTCCGGTCGCACTCGGCACCTTGATCGGCCTCACCAAAGTCTCCTGGGGCGGCATCATGTCGGGAGCCATGCTTCTGACCGCCCCTATTCTTGTCATTTTCGTGCTGTTGCAGCGCCATTTCATCGCCGGCATTTCTGCCGGTGCCGTCAAGTAATCCGGGAGGAACCGCATGGCGGAATTATCGCTAAAAAATGTCGTCAAACGTTATGGTGCTCTAAAGGTCATCCATGGTGCAAATCTTGAAATTGCAGACGGTGAGTTCGTCGTTTTCGTCGGCCCCTCCGGCTGTGGCAAGTCCACCCTTCTGCGGATGATCGCCGGGCTGGAGGATATCTCCGGCGGCGATATCAGCATCGGCGGCAAGGTGGTCAACGATGCAGAGCCGACGGATCGCGGCATCGCCATGGTGTTTCAGTCCTACGCGCTGTATCCGCACATGACGGTGGAGGAAAACCTTTCTTTCGGTTTGCGGATGAACGGCAATCCAAAGGCCGATACGCAGCAGCGTGTACAGCGTGCAGCCGACATCCTTCAGATCACCGAGTTGATGCAGCGTCGACCCAAACAGCTTTCCGGCGGCCAGCGGCAACGTGTCGCCATCGGTCGGGCCATCGTGCGCCAGCCTCGCGTGTTCCTGTTCGATGAGCCGCTGTCCAACCTCGATGCAGAACTGCGTGTGCAGATGCGGGTGGAAATCTCGAGACTGCACAAACAGCTGGGCACGACGATGATCTACGTCACCCATGACCAAACGGAAGCAATGACGCTTGCCGACAAGATCGTCGTGCTGCGAGCGGGTCACATCGAACAGGTCGGCGCTCCGCTCGATCTCTATGACGACCCCGCCAACCGTTTTGTTGCTGGTTTCGTCGGATCGCCCAAGATGAATTTCTTACCCGGCAACGTCGTTGGCCAGACACCCGATGGTGCCATTGTGCGGCTGACAGACGATCCCGGCGTGCAACTCGTCCTTCCACTGGCGTCAACGATCGCGGAAGGTAGCGAGGTTGCCCTTGGTATCCGTCCAGAACATTTCGGTGAGACAGGCGTTGGTGACGCCGATCTCGCCGTGGAGATCGATGTGGCGGAGCATCTGGGCAATACGAGTTACGTCTATGCGCGCATGGCGGGCGATACGCCGCTGATCATCGAACGCCCGGAGTCACGTCATTTCGTCGACCAGCAGCGCCTGACGGTTTCGATTTTCGCCAACAAGACCTTCCTTTTCGACAGCGCAGGTGCCCGCCTGCGCTGACATAGCATCTCAAGACAATCCAAAGAGGATCTACAATGACTGACGTTCAACCCATCCGTTGGGGCATCATCGGACCCGGAACAATCGCCCGCACTTTTGCTGATGGCGTTGCGCACTCCAAAACGGGAAAGCTCGTGGCCATTGCCAGCCGCAATCCGGACAAACCAGGTTTGGGCGATGGATTTCCAGGTGCACGCATCGTGCATGGTTATGAGGCGCTGCTAAGCGACCCGGAAGTGGATGCGGTCTATATTGCAACCCCTCATACCGGCCACGCGGAATGGGCCATCAAGGCCGTGCGGGCGGGCAAACATGTGCTGGTGGAAAAGCCTATCGCGCTATCAGCCTATGATGCCGACGCGGTTTTCCATGAGGCGAACAAGGCCGGAGTTTTTGCCGGTGAAGCCTATATGTACCGCTTGCATCCACAGACTGCGAAAATCGTCGAGCTGGTAAAAGCCGGTGCAATCGGCGAGGTCCGCATCATTCGCACCAGTTTTGGTTTTAACATGGGAGGCTTCAAGTCGGAGCATCGCCTGTTTGCCAATGACGCGGCCGGTGGCGGTATTCTCGACGTCGGTGGCTATCCGGTCTCCATGGCGCGTCTTATCGCTGGGGCAGTTTCCGACAAGCCATTTCTGGAACCGGAAAAGGTGTCCGGCGTCGCACATCTCGGTCAGTCGGGGGTGGATGAATGGGCCTCCGCTGTTTTGAAATTTCCTAATGACATCGTTGCAGAAGTCTCATGTTCCATTATGGCGCAACAGGACAACGTCCTCCGTATCATCGGCTCTGAGGGTCGCATCGAAGTAGAAGACTTCTGGTTTGCCTCTGGCCACAAGGGTGGCGTTGGTAAGATCGACATTATCAAGGGTAATGACCGGCAGACCGTTGAGGTCCAAGAGGACGGCTGGCTTTATGCCTTCGAGGTCGATGCGGCTGGAGACGCCATTCGGGCGGGCAAATCTGAGTTCGCCTATCCCGGCATGAGTTGGGCCGATAGCCTCGGCAACCTGCGCGTCATGGATCAATGGCGTCATTCTGTCGGTCTTAAATATGGCGTCGAAACGGCGGCTAAACGCGTGTTGAATATCACAGGCGAGAAGGTCGTTGCCGGAAACGCGGTGCCAAAAAGGTCCATCCCTGGCCTTTCCAAACCTGCTTCCGTCGTCGCCCTCGGGTTCGAGTTCTTCCCGAATTTCGCTTCTGCGTCGCTGACGCTCGACACCTTCTACGAGGCGGGCGGCAATCTGTTCGACACCGCCTACGTCTATGGCGCTGGCAAGACGGAAAGCATTTTCGGGGACTGGCACACCAGCCGCAACGTGCCGCGTGAAGAGATCGTCGTTATCGGCAAGGGCGCACACTCGCCGCTTTGCTACCCGGACATGATTGCCAAGCAGTTGGATCAATCGCTGGAACGTCTGAAAACCGATTATGTCGATGTTTATTTCATGCACCGCGATAATACGAATGTTCCGGTGGGCGAATTCGTGGATGCCATGGATGCGGAAGTGAAGCGCGGTCGTATCCGCGGCATCTTCGGTGGCTCCAACTGGAATCGCGAGCGCATGGATGAGGCTGCAACTTACGCGCAGAAAAATGGGAAAGCAGCGCCAGCGGCACTGTCCAACAACTTCTCGCTTGCTGAAATGCTGGACCCCATCTGGGCGGGGTGTGTTGCAGCCTCTGATGACGGTTGGAAAAAATGGCAGAAAGAGCGCCAGATTCCCAATTTTGCATGGTCGAGCCAGGGCCGCGGCTTCTTCACCGAAAGAGCAGGGCGCGATAAGCGCGATGATGAAGAGATCGTTCGTGTCTGGTACTCGGATCGCAACTTCGATCGGCGCGACAGAGCCATTCAGCTGGCGAAGGAGTTGGGTCGCAACCCGATTCACATAGCTTTGGCCTATGTTATCGCTCAGCCTTTCCCGGTTATCCCGCTCATCGGACCGCGCACGATTGGGGAGTTGGAAGACAGTCTCTCTGCCCTCGATATTCAGTTGACGCCTGAGCAGGTAAGCTGGCTGGAAGCCTAAGGGCTGATGAACCTTTCGCCGCCATCGAGATTTTGCTGGCGGCGAAAGACACGTTCTTACTTGTGCATTTGCGCCAGCACGTCTTCCGCCTCATGTATTGCGCAGACAATGTGATAAAACGTACTGGCAGGCGCGGGCTCATCGATCATCGGCGCGTCGTCCGGCCACTTGTCGAACCACAGCCCGGCGACCGGCGTGTCGAGAAATGGCTGCAAAGCGCCGATGGCACGAATTGCGGACGTCAGATACCGGTACCGATCTTCGCCATGGGTCACGGACGCAAGCCGCACGGCGGCTTTGAGCCATTCCGTCTGCGGCCATAGACGTGCCAGCGGATCATACACGGTAAAATCATCGTAGAGGCTCATGACCGCAACCTTGCGGCGCGGGCAGATGCCGTATTTTTCACCAATCTCAAACAGGCGTTTTGCCTTGGCTATTGCGGCGCTGTCGTTGCGCAAAATTCCCCAACGTGTCAGCAGCCACGCCCATTCGAACTGATGGCCGGGTTCCATGATGCGGCCTTTGTCGCCCGGCGTCGGGTTCCAGTCGTGGTCGAAGAATTCACGTAGTCCACCGGACGTCGGGTCGATGAACTTCTGCATCGCCAGATGGGCGATCTGATCGGTCAATTCGTACCACGGTCCATCGGGATCGACCTTCTCCCAGGCCAGCATGGCCTCGAAAAAGTGCATATGTGGATTGGAGCAAAGAGGTTCGCGTGGCGGGTTGGCTTCCTCAAAGCCCGCGACCGGATGGGCATAGTCGTCTTGCAGCGTCTTGAGAATCGAAAGCGCGCGATCACGCATGTCTTCTCGGCGCTCTGGGAAAACCATGGCAGTCTGGGCTGCAGCGAAAAGCGCGAATGCCTGATTGTAGAAATCAAAGGTCGGGTCGATCAGTTTACCGGAGGAGTCGGCGAGATTTCCGTAGAGCCCGTTTTCCAAACGGTATACCTTGTCGAACCAGTTCAGTCCGTGAGTAACAGCCTTTTGCCAGTCACCCTGCCAGCCTTTTTGCCCAGCCGCTGCGTAACAATAGGCCTGGCGCGGCTGAACACGGGAACGACGGTTGTCTCCCAGCATCGGTTTTGCATTCTGACCTATGCGTTCGTAGAAGCCGCTATCCGGTTTGCTGGCACCGATTTCCCACCACATGGGTAAGGCGTCTTCGTCTAGCCAGCGGCGCAATCGCTTCACTTCGTCGGAAAGTTGGCTCGTTGTGCTCATTGGTTGATCTGCCATGTTCATCCCATTGTATGTCTGCTTTTACGTCTGGTTTGTCAAAACCGCACTCATTTCAATCCCTACGGCTAAGCAAAGTTCCAAGAAAATGGCTCTCTTGCACCGGCTGCGCTGGCTCTGCTGCCACGACAGCGGAAGGCATGGGCAAAATATGATATTGCTAAATCGTTATCCTCAAGTATTTCATGCCAATGGCCTTTTCAAATCTGATTCGTTGTGTTCGCGACCTTGCAAGCATTGGTAATGCTGCGGGTTTGACGACGGCAAGAACCACTGCTCTTGTCCTTTTGCCGGGCATTGCGATGGTGCTTTCCGGCTGCAACAATCCTGGAGGCATTAGGCCATCCGGTGCGCCAAAAATGCTGCCGCCGGAAGAGGCATTGATTTTTCCACCCCCTGGTGGGCCTGAAGTCATCAGCGTTATCAGCCGTACCTATTCCAATGCCATCGAACAACAAGTGATTTTGCGGTCCGACGCGAGAACGCCGGGTCAGAACTACCTGAAGGTCGAACTTTACGGTCCACAGCGAGCCGAAGACACCGGCAAGGATGGGCTGTCCAGCAGCAGCCTGCGCCCATCCTCCATTTCGCGTGAAATCCGCTCGGCATTTCCAGGCGCGCATCTGGCAACATCCGCCGAATATTTGCAGAACGCCTATGGTGCGTTTTCCTATGCGTCCGGCAGAGGTGCTGGCGACGATACCTGTGTTTATGGTTGGCAGCACATCCGCTCCCCAGAGGATATGCGGCAGGGTTTCAAGAACCTCGGCCGCATCAATGTGACGTTAAGGCTCTGCCAATCAGGGGTAACGGTGCGTGATCTTCTGACCGTCATGTATAATTACACCATCACCGGCAGCTATGATGCCGAAAGCTGGAACCCTTACGGCACGGCGCAGAAGCCACCCGAAGGCATGGGCCGTTCCGGCAACCCGATGTATCCGGTAACAGCAACCGATGTTCCCATGCAGCCGGGCACGCAAACACCTCCACTTGCACCCGCTAGGACCATGCGTCCGGCGGTTCGTGCGACAGTCGTCCAGCCGCCTCAGCCTTCGATACAGCCGCCGCCCGTTGTGGCACCGGTACAATCGCGTGTCGTGATACCGTCTCCTTCGGTTAATCCGCCCAGCGGCGCGCGCCCTGCCGACGTGCCGCGACCTTCGGCGGGTAGCGAGACAAAACGGATCGCCATCCCTTCACCCGGTTGCGTATCTTCGGCACAGGGTACGCAGGCATGCAATTAACCATTTTTGTATAGTTTTCAGCAATAAGTATCGTCACGTCGATATCGCCGTGAGGCTTTAGCGTGCGCGTGAGGAGGCATTATGCCTTCGGTGGATTTGAAAGCGAGGGTTTGCATGAGCAAAGCCATCTCCGTTATCGTTTGGGTGCTGGTCTCGGCCTGCGTTCTGGTCATCATAACGCTGCCCGTCAGTTTGCAGACCCATCTTATCGCAACGGCGATTTCGCTTGTTCTGCTCGCGACGATAAAATCCCTGAACGGAAAAGGCGCATGGCGGCTGATTGCCCTTGGTTTCGGCACGGCCATCGTCCTGCGCTACGTCTATTGGCGCACCACCAGCACCTTGCCGCCCATCAACCAGCCAGAAAACTTCATTCCGGGTTTTCTGCTCTATCTCGCTGAAATGTACAGCGTTGTGATGCTGGCTCTCAGTCTGGTCATCGTGTCGATGCCGTTGCCGTCGCGAAAGACGCGGCCCGGTTCTCCGGGCTATGTGCCAACGGTCGATATATTCGTGCCCACCTACAATGAAGACAGCACGTTGCTGGCCAACACCCTGTCGGCAGCAAAGAACATCGACTACCCCGCAGACAAGTTCACTGTTTGGCTGCTGGACGATGGCAGCACGGTTCAAAAACGCAATGCGACCAATGTTCCCGATGCGCAAGCTGCCGCAAAGCGGCATGAGGAATTGCAGAAACTCTGCGCTGATCTGGGCGTCAAATATCTGACCCGTGAACGCAACGTGCATGCCAAGGCTGGAAATCTCAACAACGGGCTTGAATATTCGACTGGCGAGCTGATCACAGTCTTCGATGCCGACCATGCGCCGGCGCGCGATTTTCTTTTGGAAACGGTGGGCTATTTCGAAGAGGACGAAAAACTTTTCCTCGTTCAGACGCCCCACTTCTTCCTCAATCCAGATCCAATCGAGCGCAATCTGCGAACATTCGAGACGATGCCGAGCGAGAACGAGATGTTCTATGGCATCATTCAGCGCGGTCTCGACAAATGGAACGGCGCGTTTTTCTGTGGTTCCGCTGCCGTTCTGCGCCGTAGCGCGCTGAAAGAAACCGATGGTTTCAGCGGCGTCAGCATCACCGAAGATTGTGAAACGGCGCTTGCGCTGCATTCACGCGGCTGGAACAGCCTCTATGTCGACAAGCCGCTGATTGCCGGACTTCAACCTGCGACCTTCGCCAGCTTCATCGGCCAGCGCAGCCGCTGGGCGCAGGGTATGATGCAAATCCTGATCTTCCGCCAGCCACTGTTTCGTCGCGGGCTCTCGTTCACGCAACGCCTCTGCTACATGTCATCGACACTCTTCTGGCTGTTTCCTTTTCCGCGCACCATCTTTCTCTTCGCGCCACTGTTCTATCTGTTCTTCGATCTGCAGATTTTCGTCGCGTCGGGTGGAGAGTTTCTGGCTTACACGGCAGCCTACATGCTGGTGAACCTGATGATGCAGAACTTTCTCTATGGCAGTTTCCGATGGCCATGGATTTCCGAACTTTACGAATATGTGCAGACCGTGCACCTTCTGCCAGCGGTCGTTTCGGTGATTTTCAATCCCTCCAAGCCGACCTTCAAGGTGACGGCAAAGGATGATTCCATCAGCGAAGCTCGTCTTTCCGAAATCAGCCGGCCATTTTTCGTCATTTTCGCCGTGCTAGTCGTCGCCATGATCTTCGCGATCTATCGTGTTTACGCAGAGCCCTACAAGGCTGATGTGACGCTGGTGGTGGGTGGCTGGAACCTGCTCAATATCATTTTTGCAGGCTGCGCGCTCGGCGTGGTGTCGGAGCGGGGAGAAAAGTCTGCGTCACGCCGTATTACTGTGAAGCGTCGTTGCGAGTTGCAGGTGGGCGATAATGACACTTGGATGCCTGCGACCGTGGAAAATGTTTCCGTGCACGGAATGCTCATCAATATCTTCGAGCCGGGTCTGGCACCGGTCGAAAAAGGAGCCCCCACCACCATCCGCATCAAGCCATATAGTGAGGGCGCGCCGACCACGATGAGCATCAATATCGTCCGCTCCGTCAAGCAGGACGGGTTCGTTCAGGTGGGTTGCACATTTGCACCGAAACAAGCGGTAGATCACCGGCTTATCGCGGATTTGATTTTTGCTAACTCCGAGCAATGGAGCGAATTTCAACGCGTTCGCAGAAAAAATCCAGGTCTTATAAAAGGGACGGCGACGTTTCTTGCCATTGCCGTGTTTCAGACGCAGCGCGGGCTTTACTACTTCTTCCGATCGTTCAAACCGGAGCGACCTCGGAAAACGAAACTGGAAACGGCGAAGTCATGAGAAAGGCGCTTCTTCTCACCGCATTTTTGGCGTCTGTTTCAACAGTGGCTTTCGCGCAGTCCACACCGTTTGATATGTCTCCGGAACGGCCAGCCGCAGCACCGCAGCCTATACGCCCGCCACCTGTCGCGTCGCCGCTACCACAGACCCAGCCGCCAGCACGTGTTGCTCCGGGGGCACCCGGTGCATCAGCGCCGCTGAATGCATCTCCGGCGGTTGTCACGCGCTTGGCAGCTGGCAGCCCGGACGATCGGCGTCGATACATCCTGCCGTTTTCCGATCTCAGCCTCTCTGGAGAAACGGACCAGCGGCAGTGGACGCTTCACCTGACGCAGGATCAGGCCAAATCGGCTGTATCGTTGAACATCGGGTATCAAAACGCCATTGTCGTTGCGCCTGAAAGCTCTAATCTCGAAGTGTCGGTCAACAACGTGCCGCTCGAGCGTAAAAGCGTGTCGTCGCCAGACGCCGAAGGCAATGTGACGATGACGATACCGCCCGGTGCGCTTCAGGCCGGGGCGAACATCGTTTCCTTAGGCGTGCAACAGCGCCACCGAACGGATTGCACCATCCAATCCACCTACGATCTGTGGACCGAAGTCAGCCCCGCCAGCACGTATATTTCATTCAATTCAGACGTGGGCGGCCGGTTCGATACGATTGACGACATCCAAGCGACGGGTGCTGATCCCACCGGTTTGACGTCTATCGAGATCGTGGCTCCGGGTCTGGCGAACCCCGTCTCTGCGCCGCCGCTCCTCAGGTTGGCGCAGGCGATTGCGTTGCGAACGCAGATGCCAAACCAGAATGTTACATTCAGCACCGCGCTTCCGACGGAGCGAAAGGCTGGTACGCTGGTCGTGATCGCTGGAACATCTCGTGAGATTGCGACCGCTACCCGGTCCGTTCCGCCTGAGGCGCTGGCCGGTCCCTATGCAGGGTTCGAAAACAATGTCGTTCCGGGTGTTTCGGCACTGATCGTCAGCGGCCCGACCTCGCAAGCGGTGCAGACTGCCATCGAATCACTGTCCTCGTCAGTGGAGCGTCCCGTCGGGACATCGCGCACGGCGCTTTCCACCAAGGCATGGCATACCCCCGATGCTCCGCTGGTGATGTCCGACCGTCGTCTGCCTTTGTCTGCTCTTGGCGTCAGGAGCAGCGAATTTTCCGGCAGGCGGTTCCGCACAGAATTCACTATAGGCGCACCAGCCGATTTTTATGCTTCCGCATATGGCGAAGCAACGCTTCTTCTGGATGCAGCCTATTCCAATGAAATTCTGCCCGGCAGCCATATCGATGTCTACGTGAATGGCAACATCGCCTCGACTGTGCCCGTATCCAACCGTGGCGGTGGCATATTCCGCCATCTTCCGATCAATGTCACGATGCGGCATTTCGTGCCGGGCGTGAACACGATTGCCATCGAGGCGGTGCTGGTGACGGAGGCAGACAATGCGTGTCTGCCTGGCGCGCCGGCCAATCAGACACCCCGTTTCGCGCTGTTCGATACGTCTGAACTGCATATACCGAACTATGCCATGATCGGCCGCGCTCCGGACCTCGCCGCCATGAATGGCGTTGGCCAACCTTACCGTGAGGGTGGCCAGCCCGTTGCCGTCTGGCTGGAGCGTGTCGATGTGGATACGATGTCGGCAGCTGCCACGTTGCTGAGCCGATTAGCACTGGCGGGTGGGCATCCCGTTCCTGTCGAACTGGTGGCGACGCCAGCAGCGGTTGGTGACAGAAACGCGCTTTTCTTCGGTACACTCGCGCAGATGCCGCAAGGCCTAGTGACCCAGCTAGATCTTGCATCCGCCAGTCAGGTTGCCTGGAAAGAAAGCGAAAATGCCGTCCAGCCTGCGCAGACCGACCAACTGTTCGATGACTGGCGTGAGCGGGTCGATGGCGGCGTCTGGCAGGGACAGGTGTCATCCTTCGAGGAATGGCTGAAGCGCAATTTCGATATCAGTTCCGATACCCTCCGGTTCCTTCCCGGGGCCGAACAAGTCTACACGCCGCCAGGCAACGTCACATTCATGCTGGCGCAGGGTATGAGCCCGGGCGGGGAAGGCGTTTGGACCATGGCCACCGCGCCCACATCTGAGGATTTGCGAACGGGAATGGCTGCCATTGTCGAGCAAAAGCGCTGGTCGGCTCTGGCCGGGCGTGTCGCCACCTATGATGCGACCTCTGACAAGGTGGAAACCATTGCCGCCGAACAGCCGGCCTTCATCGTCACGCGCCCGTTCAGTTTCTCCAACTGGCGGCTGATTGCGGCAAACTGGCTGTCCACCAATACGCTTTCCTATTCGCTTGTTTTCATTGGTTTTCTAACGCTGCTGGGATGCGTAACCTTCCTGATGCTGCGCGGCATGGGGCGTGACAAATGAGACGACTTTTCGACTTTTCGCTCAAACTTCTGGTGATACTGACAGCCATGCTTGTTCCGATCAGTGCAATGGCAGCCTCGATAACGCAAACCGACTGGAGCACTTACAAAACAGCGTTTCTGGACCCCACCGGTCGCATCATCGATACGGGAAACAACAATATCAGCCATAGTGAGGGCCAGGGCTATGGTATGTGGCTGGCCGTTCTCGCCGATAGTCCCGCAGATTTCGAGCTGATCTGGTCGTTCACCAGAACGGAGCTTCTAGTTCGCGATGATGGTTTGGCGGCGTGGAAGTGGGATCCGCAGGCAAATCCACATATTTCCGACATCAACAATGCGACGGATGGGGATATTCTAATCGCTTACGCTCTGGCGCTCGCTGCAAAGCAGTGGAGCAAGCCGGATTATGCCGACGCAGCAAGGTCTATTGCAAAGACCGTGATTGAAAAGGCTGTCGTGGTGCGGGCAGGGCGCACCCTTTTGCTACCTGGTACGGTGGGTTTTGGTGAAAAAGATCGCCCGGATGGCCCGGTCGTCAACCCATCCTATTTCATTTTCGAGGCGTTTCCCGTCTTGAACGAGCTTGCGCCATCGCCGCTTTGGGGTGCGTTGACGCGCGATGGTCTTGCGCAGATATCGTCCTATGCGTTCGGTCCCAAAAAACTTCCGGCAGACTGGGTTTCTGTCAAAACCAAACCGCGCCCTGCGGACGGCTTTCCGCAGGAGTTTGGATATAATTCCGTCCGTATACCGCTCTACCTGGCGCGCGCTGGCGTTGGTGATGCGAAGTTTCTTGAGAGATTGCGCGCTGCTACCGTCATCGACGGCGGTAATATGGCGACGTTCGATCTGCGAACCGGCAGCACCAAGGATGTTCTCTCCGATGCCGGATATCGCATCATTCCTGCATTAACGGCGTGCATAATCGACAGAAAACCCATTCCGGATGACCTCCGTCGCTTCACGTCAACACTTTATTATCCATCTACGTTGCATCTCTTGGGTTTGTCATTCGCGACTCAGGCGCATCAGGAGTGCTTATGAACGGAAAATCGCTCTACATATCTGCCGCCATATTGGCTGTTGGTGGTGTTGCAGCGTTCCAATGGCGTGACGAGCTTTTGGGCAGGGTGTCAAATGTTCACACGACGGGCTCGATCAACCCCGGTGGGCTGGGCAACCGTGTGTCCTTCGATCCGTCTCCGGTCAGAACCAATCCGGTGCCATCAACTGCGGGAACTCGCGTCGCGCAGACCGAAACTCTAAGGGCAGAACCCCCGGTCACAGTTCCAGCTATCGATGGGTCACAGGAGCCGACTTTGGCGCGTATGCAACGTGCTGCGCCCGCATCGTCACAAGTCGTCCCGCCAGACGCGGGTCAAGCGCCTCCCGTGGTGGACGAAAGCGCTCTCCGTTACTTTGCAACGCAAGGGGATACCGCCCGGCTACAGGCTGAAATTGCGCGTTTGAAAGCGCTTTACCCCGACTGGACACCGCCGGCTGACCCTCTGGCCGCTCCTGAGTTACGTGATCCGCAGCTGGACGCCATGTGGCAGCTTTATGCCAACGGTCGTTATGCCGAGGTCAGAAAAGCCATTGCCGACAGACAATCGACAGATGCGAACTGGCAGCCGCCTTCCAATCTGCTGGATATGGTCAATCTTGCCGAGGCGCGCCAGCGACTGGTCAATTCATCCGATCTGAAACAATACAACGCGGTGATCGAAACGGCATCGACCAATCCCGGCCTGTTGACCTGCAGCGAAGTGGACGTGCTGTGGCGTCTGGCAGACGCATTTGCTCGCACCGCCAAACCGGAGCGCGCACGCGACGCCTACACCTACATTTTGACCAATTGTCGCGGCGCTGGCGAGAGACTTGCAACGGTGCAGAAAGCCTCTACCGTTTTGCCAATAGCAATGACGGACGATCTTCTTTCGAAGGAAAGACCCGGAGCGGACGGACAGCTGGAATTCGAGCCCATCCGTGACGATCTGGCCCGGCAGCTTGTCGCTAATGCGGGCGAAGACAAGAATGTTACCGTTCCCCCAACCTACCTGATGCGGTTGGAGCGCCTTGCAGAAAGCAATAAACTGGCAAGTGATGCCCTGCTGCTTGGCTGGTACAATCTGCGTCGTGACAAGATGGAGGATGCTGAGAAGTGGTTCCGCCAGGCCAGAGCAGCAGATGATTCCGCACCGGCGTCTCAGGGCCTTGCTCTTGCATTGATTGCCAGGGATGCCCCGCAAGAAGCAGAAGCGGTCATGTATAAATGGCGTGCTTCGTCCGATGATTCCCGCAAAACCTATCTGGCGTCGGCTGCCAATCTTCTGGCGCTTGATCCACCTGTCGCTCTGGAGCCAGAGGTTCTGAAGCGTATTGCGGAAGAGGCCGTATCACAGAAAGACGCAGCGACGGCACAGGAATTCGGCTGGTACTCCAGAGCGTTTCAGCAGCCGCAACTGGCTTTGCAGTGGTTTAGCGCGGCTTTGGGCTGGAAATCAGATGATGAGGCCTCGGCCTATGGTCTGGCATTGACCTATCAGGACTTGAACAATGTTGCGGAGGTGCGCCGGCTTCAGCAGCAATGGGGTGCGCAGTCACAGCGCATTGTGAACATCGGCAGGCAGGAACCCCAGAGTGCGGAACGCGTCTTAGCGCGGCAGCCGGAGGCAAGCGCGGGATCGGCTCAGGCCGTTGCGGTTCGGCCAACCGACGTTGCCTATACGCAGTATGCGAACACAGTTACCCCCAGGCAGGCTCGCACTGCGGGTCAGAGCCAACCATCACGCAAGACCAGCAGATGCGCGCCAAGTTTCAATCCCGATAGTCTCCCGCCTCAGCAGGCCCTACAAGAGGGCTGGTGCCTGATGGAGGTCAACAGGCCAGTCGAAGCGCTCAAGGCATTCGGGTCTGCGCTCAAAGGTGGTCAGGAGTCCGTCAGAAGCGATGCGGCCTATGGTCAAAGCCTCGCCTATCTTCGCATGGGGCTGACCGATAATGCGGCGATATCGGCGACGAAGGCCGGGATGGACAGAACCAAGGCGACCGAGCTCCAGATCGCGATTTTGACCGACCGCGCTTTGGCGGCCTACCAGAACAAACAATATGAAAAAGCGCTGATCCTGCTCGATCAAAGGGCCCGTTTTGCCACCGAGCGTAGCGATCTGATGGTCATCCGGGGTTATGCCTACCTCAATTTGAAACGCTATGGCGAGGCAATTCAAGTGTTCGAAGGACCGGCTTCGACGGGACAAAGAGACGCTGTCAGAGGACTTGCGGCAGCGCGCGATGCGCGTCCGAGCAAGGGGCCGAGCGGCGGCTGAAAACCTTCGCCGTTATTTTACGATAGATTTCATGGAATTCATTGAAAGTTCATGTGGCGGGTTATATGTCGTTTTCAGATACTCTCTCTGAAAGACGACGATGCTGACCAAAAAGGGAAAATACGGGCTTAAAGCGATGATCGATCTCGCTGGTCTGGCGCAGGGCGAAACGGCTTTCGTGAGCGAAATCGCATCTCGCAACAACATCCCCAAAAAATTCTTGGACGCCATTCTGCTGGAGCTTCGTAACGAAGGGATGCTTCGCTCCAAGAAGGGCCCCGGTGGCGGATACGCTCTTTCAAAAGCTGCTTCCGACATTTACATTGGCCAGGTTATCCGCGCTCTGGATGGACCGCTTGCCCCTATTCGCTGTGCCAGCCGCACTGCTTTCGAAGCCTGTGAAGACTGTTCGGATCCGCAGACCTGTCAGGTCCGTCGGTCGATGACCGATGTTAGAGATGCGATGGCTGCTGTTCTCGATAACATGACACTGGAACAGTTCGCGTCCAACAATGCAGCTATGCCTGCGGAACGTACGGCATAAATATCTGCCCCATGCAGTCGTCAGGGGCAGATTGCTTCAATTCGTCATACGCTGGTGAGATTGGCATAACGTCCGCCATGATAGACGAGCGGCGAGCCTTCCGCCCGTTCGACCGATAGGACACGGCCGATGATGATTGCATGGGTGTGGCGCTCGATGACGTCTTCGACCGCGCAGTCTATTGCGGCTAGCGCACCTCTAAGCGCAGATGCGCCGCTTTCCAGTTCGAACCACTCCGCATCCGTATAGCGATCAACACCTTTCAAGCCGCCGACACCGGCAAAGCGCGAAGCAACGTCCTGCTGGGCTGCGGACAGAACATTGACGCAGAAGTGGTTGTAGCGCGCGATCACCGGCCATGTGGACGACGACTTGTTGATATTGACGATCATGGTGGCTGGCTCCATGGAGAGCGCTGTTGCCGAGGTTACAGTTGCCCCTGTGCGATTTGAGCCCGTCCCTGCCGTGATGACGGAGACCCCGCCCGCCAAACTGCGCATGGCAGCCTTAAGCTCGTTGGAATCGAATGCCGCTCTCTCACGTTCGTCGTGAAGGTAAGTCACCGTTGCCGTCATCCTGTTCATCTCCAAAACTTCAAGTCCCCAGTCACTGAACGATAGCAGCGAGCTCAGGAGGCTGGGAGCGAAAGGATTTCATTGTTTATGGATTTTGTAGAAATCTGTTGTGGTCTGCGACGGATTGACGCGCATGGAAGCGTCAATCCGTCAGAGTCCTGATCGTCCGCATGAATATCCTCGCGCCCGTTTCGATCAAGGCATCCGGGAAATCATAATCGGGATTGTGAAGGTTGGGATGGTCGGTGCCCGCACCCAGAAAGAACATCGCGGATTTGGAAACCGCGCCGAAGCGGCCGAAGTCTTCGGAGGCGCGCATCGGCAAAGCCCGGCCATCGTGCGGCACTTGCTCTTCATCAAGAGCGGTCCGAAGCAGAGCGACGGTATCCGTATCATTTTCGCAATGCTGAAAAATATCGTCGTAGAAAATCTCGATTGTCAGCCCGTTCGCCGCCGCCGTCTGTCTAGCCAGCGTTTCAGCCGCGGCACAGAGTTCCGCCATGCGATCATCGGTCAGGGTCCGCAGTGTCGCCCATATTTCCGCATCGGCTGGTGCAATGCCGAAAGCCGCTTCACCCATCACGGCGTGGGTAATGGTCACCATCTTGAAATCCGGCTGCGGCGGAAGACCCTGCCCGAGAGCGGAGAGCGCGGGCATCAGTGTGGAGACTGCCTGCATTGGCGAAACACCATGCTCCGGTGAAGAGGCGTGCGCTGTCTTGCCCGCAAGCCTTATCTTCATTCCACGCGATGCGCAGTTGACTGGCCCTTCAATCAGCGAAACATGACCGAGCGGCAGTGCCGGCAGATTATGCAAAGAAAAAGCGTATTCAGTCTTTATGTCTTGAAAAAAGCGATCTGCGATAACGGCCGCTGCACCAGCCCCGGTTTCCTCTGCTGGCTGAAACAGTAAAACAACCTTGCCTGTATGCGGGCGTTGTCGTGACAGCCCCCGCGCCAAGGCCAGCAATATGGTGGAATGGCCGTCATGTCCGCACAGATGCCCCCGACCTTCGACGGTGGAGCGATGAGGGATGTCTGATTGTTCCACAATGGGCAGTGCGTCGAGTTCAGCGCGGATGAGAACGCTCGGTCCGTCATTGCCGCTTTCAAATATCGCCGCCACCCCGTGACCACCGAGGTCGGTTAGCAGTCGGTCTGGCGGTGACGCTTCCAGATAGGTGCAGATCCGGCGCGCCGTCTCTCTCTCTTCCCCCGATATTTCGGGGAACCGATGCAGTTCGTGGCGAATGTCGATAAGTTCAACAAGGTCGCGGTTCGATAGAAACATGATAACCTGCCGGGATGGCTGTAAACGATACAGCGCCCGTTCTACAGCTTCGATCCCTCAATGCAAAACCTTCGGCCGTATCCAGTGTCGATTTTGCTCCGCTTCTTGTCCTGTCACCATCATTGATCCGCTCAGCATTTTAGCCGGTTCAACGGACAGTCTTATGCGGGCAAGAGCGGCTTTTGCTTTTTCGGCATACTGCATATTGGTCGTGTCGTCTGAGTGATAGTTTTGCAGCTTTTCAAAAACGGCAATTGCTTCTTTCCGTCGTCCGGCGGCGATGAGAGAGATTCCGCATTTATAGAGTGCTTCGTGGTGAAAGGGTGCGTGTCTGATCACATCCTGAAACGCTTTTACAGCCCCTGAGTAATCACGCTGCGCAAGTCTTGTCTCACCCAGCCTCAGCAAAGCCGGCAGCGGGTCTGCCACCATTCGGCTGACGGTGAGGTAAGACTGTTCCGCCTCCCGGAATTCGCCTTTCTCGAACATTAGATTGGCCAATCCGAATTCTGCGCCATAATGGTTGGGGGCAGTTTCCAGGACCTGCCGAAACGCGATTTCGGATTGGGCCTTGGCACCCTGCTTGTAAAGTTTCAAAGCCTGCTGATAGACGAAACCTAAGCTGAATGGATGCAGTTTGCCTTGGAGGTTTTCTCCGGATCGGCTCTTGAACAGCGTGCAGGTCGTTGTTCTCTCCTTTGGGCCGAACATGTATTTGTACGGCTCGTTGCCTCGCAGGAAATCATAGGACTTGAACCCCATGTCGATTGCGCGTCGGATGCAGTACCCGTGTAGGATCAGCCCTGGAGACGGTGTCGCCCAGCTTTCATCACGCCCGGTAATGTAAAATAGAATAGCAGCCTTTTGCCGGTCCACGATGTTGGCAAGCGCACCCAGTGGTCGATCTTCATACCAGAGAACCGGTAGATCCAAAGTCCTATCCAAAAAGCAATCCATCAGCATTTCACGTGTTGCCGAGATGAGCTTTTCCGTTCGCTCCTTGCCTTTGGACGCTGCCCATTTGATACGCCAGAGATCGAACAGGATAGTGAGGTCGTGCTCGACGGTATCGCGTGTGGCAAAGGTGATGCTATAGCTGCTGTCGCTCTCGATCTTGCGCAAGAACCGTCGCAGTTTCTGGCGCGTCTGGCTGCTCATGCGGGTGTCTAGATAGTCGTCGAACGTTGCGGGAAGAGTAACCACCGGGCAGATGCAATTATCGATATTGTTGGGGCTTTTCGGCGTGCTGTCTCGAAACATGACCAATGGTCCTTGCAACGCCCTTATCATTGCATCGCGACGGGAAGGCGGGCCGCTGAAATAATCGAGCTTGAGATGGGTCCAGCGCTGTTCCTTGAGAAAAGCGCAAAATCCTGAAACGGCATGTCTTTCATAATCTGGCAGCGTGATGAAGCCGGTGTAATCCGCCGCAAAATTTCCGGCCATGATGATCTCATCGAAAAATCGACCGGTTTTTTTGTCCTGCTGGGTAACGACTCGCAAAGGGAAGAACGCCACGTAGGGAGACCCTTCCGGCTTTTCTCGTAAGGCCAGAATGAACCAGCGCCCGCGACGCCGCAGATAGGCCTTCAACCATATCCACGAAAGAAAATGCTGTGCGTGGGGATCGGCCAAGTAGACCGCATCCCATCTTTCCCGGATGGCATCAAAACCAGCCCAGGTGTCAATCACGTCAATGCGCATGGTCCCCTCCCAATTACGATTTACCTGTTCTTTGGGAGGTTTCATTCTAGTCAGAAAAGTTCGGCGTCAAATATTCCTTTCGGATTAGTGCGGGACATCAATTGGAGCTATCGACAGTGTGTTCACCCCCGATAAGCCACGAGCACTGCGCCGCATGCGATCAATACCACCCCCAGCCAGTTCGGTAGCGACAGGCGCTCGCCGAGAAACAGCACGGCAAATATGGCGACGAAAACGACACTCAATTTGTCGACAGGGGCGACGCGCGCGGCATCTCCCAGTTTCAGAGCACGGAAATAACATATCCAGGATGCACCAGTGGCAAGACCTGAGAGCACCAGAAAAAACCAGGTGCGCCCCGTCACAGCGGACGGATTTTGCCAGTTCCCGGTAACATAGACCATGAAACCGGCGGCAAAAAGAATGACGACGGTGCGGACGAAGGTCGCAAAATCCGAATTGACGTTTTCAATACCAATCTTCGCAAAGATTGCTGTCAGGGCCGCGAAGCCTGCCGAAAGCAGAGCCCAGAATTGCCAGGAAAGCATAAGGTTTTTCATCTCCGGGTCCATTGCGCGGATGAATAACAAGTCGAAGCCATTTATCCCGAATGTTTGCGGCTTGGAAAGCGTTTCAGCGGGGATGCAAACGCACAAGGCCTGCGCGATGTCATCGGGCAGGCCTTGCAACTGAGTGTTATGCGTCCGAATTATTCCGCTGGTTGTGGCACCGGCGTGGTCTGGATATCGCCGATGCTGGTGATTTCCTCGCCGCTTAGTACGCGGGCAAGCTGCTCTTGATCGAGTTCGCCTTCCCAGCGGGCAACGACGATGGTTGCAACCGCGTTGCCGACAAAGTTGGTCAGCGCGCGGCATTCCGACATGAAGCGGTCGATGCCGAGGATCAGCGCCATGCCGGCGACCGGAACGGAGGGAACCACTGAAAGTGTTGCGGCAAGGGTAATGAAGCCCGCACCGGTGATACCTGCGGCACCCTTGGAGCTGAGCATCGCGACGAGAAGCAACAGGATCTGCTCACCCCAGGACAGTTCGATGCCGGTTGCCTGCGCAATAAAGAGGGCCGCCAGCGTCATGTAGATGTTGGTGCCATCGAGATTGAAAGAGTAACCGGTGGGGATGACCAAGCCGACGACGGAGCGCTTGCAGCCGGCTTTTTCCATCTTGCTCATCAGGCCCGGCAACGCCGCTTCCGAAGACGATGTACCGAGAACCAGCAGAAGTTCCTCCTTGATATAGCGGATCAAGGCGAAAATCGAGAAGCCGTTATAACGCGCGACTGCACCAAGAACGACGATCACGAAGAAGAGTGACGTGAAGTAGAACGTACCGATCAGCATCGCCAGGTTGGTAACGGACGAAATGCCGTATTTGCCGATGGTGAAAGCCATAGCGCCGAAAGCGCCGATCGGGGCGGCTTTCATGAGGATCGCGACCAGCTTGAAGATCGGATACATCAGCGCATGCATGAAATCGACAACGGGCTTGCCGCGTTCGCCCACGATGCCAAGCGAAATGCCGAACAGCACTGAGAAGAACAGGACCTGAAGAATATCGCCATCAGCGAAAGCGCCGACGATGGTCGTCGGGATGATGTTCATCAGGAAGCCGGTGATGGACTGCTCGTGCGCCTTGGCTGCATAGGTCGCGACGGCCTTGCCATCCAGTGTGGACGGATCAATGTTCATGCCAGCACCCGGCTGGACCACGTTGGCCACAATCATACCGATGATGAGCGCCAGTGTGGAAAACGTCAGGAAGTAGATCATTGCCTTGCCGGCAACGCGTCCAACCTTCTTCATGTCGTTCATTCCGGCAATGCCGGTCGCGACAGTTAGGAAGATGACAGGGGCGATGATCATTTTGACGAGACGGATAAAGCCATCACCCAGCGGCTTCAGTTGTTCGCCGAGTGCGGGGTAAAAGTGGCCGAGTGCGATGCCCGCGGCAATGGCTACGAGAACCTGAAAATAAAGGTGCCGATAAAATGGCAGTTTTACGTGGCTGGAGGCCACGGTTGTGCTATCAATCATGTTAGTTCCTCCTCGGTCACAACCCTGCCTTATGGCCTCCCGGGTCCGCCGTATTTGGTTCACGGTCAAGGACCGCCTGCCCATGAAGCAGCAATTCCCGTGCCAGAAAGATTTTTTTGACGCAACCAATTGAAAATTAATAATTTTAATTTTCTGGCTTTGCGGATGAGATAGTTTTGTGTATGTTCCCGCTCACTGAATTCGGGGTTTTGTGCGGAAATCCACACAGAAAAGGCGTTTCTCTTTATGCGCAGTCTCGGTACATCTCGTGCTCGTTGGGCAGCATTCATCGTGATGTGGTTGATCATTGCGGTGGCTGCATTCGTCGCGGCCGAAAGGCTTGGGCGAGTTCAGGCCATGAAGACGCTGCTGGCCACTGCAACCACCGATGCGGAATTGAAATCGGCGCTTCTTAATGTCGCCCTAGAACGCCCACGTGTTTTGCCGCTCGTGCTGGCCAGGGACCGGGATATCATCGAGGCTTTCCAAGATGGCGGTGAAGCCGTCCCGCGTCTGGACCGCAAGCTGGAGGGCCTGATAGAGGGCACGCAAGCGTCGGTCATCTATGTCGCGGATACCAATGGCGTCACCATCGCGTCGAGCAATTGGCAAACGCCGGAGAGTTTCGTCGGCTCCAACTATGCGTTCCGGGAGTATTTCAAGGCTGCGATGGACACCGGCATGGCTGAGCATTACGCGCTGGGCAATGTGAGCCGGAAGCCCGGTCTTTACATTTCGCGCAGGGTGGATGGTCCTGATGGTCGTCCACTGGGGGTGGTTATCGCTAAGGTCGAATTCAATCGTCTCGAAGCGGATTGGAATATCGGTCGACACCCGGTCTATATCGTCGATTCCAATGGCGTGGTTTTGATGACCAGCATTCCGGAATGGCGCTTCAACACCGTCGCGCAGATTGACGATGCGCGGCGAAAGACCATCTCCGAGAGCCTTCAGTTCGGCGACGAGAAGTTGTCGCCCATGCCGGTGGAGACGCTGTCCAATCCGGGCCCGCAAGTCGCGATCGTCAAGATCGACGCGCCGTCGTCTCTTAGCGGAGACTATTTGCGGCTGGAACTGCCAGTTCCCACAACGGCATGGTCGCTGCATTATTTGCAGCCGATAAAAGCCACCATGAACGCGGCAATCCTTGGCAACCGTGTCATTGCCGCTGCGGGCCTCATGCCGCTGATGGCCTTTTCGGCGATATGGTTGCGTCGCAGACAAAAAGCAGCGCAGGCGCGGGCCGAAGCCGAGCGTGATCGCTCCGAGCTTGAGCGCCGTGTGCAGGAAAGAACGATCGATCTGACGATGGCGCGCGACCGTCTTCAGGCCGAAATCATCCGACACGAACAAACGACTGAAGAGTTGCAAAGCGTGCAGCACGAACTGGTCAAAGCCAACCGCCTGTCCATTCTCGGCCAGATCGCGGCAGGCGTCGCCCATGAAATCAACCAGCCGGTTGCGACCATCCGCGCCTTTGCAGACAACGCCCGAGTTTTTCTCAAGCGGGATCGCAAAAAGGATGCGGACGAAAATCTCGAAAGCATTGCTTCATTGACGGAACGCATCGGCGTCATCACCAGCGACCTCAAAATACTGGCACGCAAAGGCCGGACAGCGGCTGAGCCCGTCAGCCTTCGTCTCGTTATCGAAGGTGCGGTCATGCTGCTGCGCAGTCGTTTTGCCGGGCGGATGGATGCCTTGGATATCACCCTGCCGGATGAGATTGTCATGGTGTCCGGCAGTCGCATACGGCTGGAGCAGATCGTCATCAATCTTCTGCAAAACGCGCTTGAAGCGTTGGAAGACAAGCAGAATGGTCGGGTCGAGGTTCAAGCAAAGACTGCAAATGACGAGGTTGTCCTGACCATTGCGGACAACGGACCGGGCATTTCAGCAAGCATTCTCGAGCAATTGTTCTCTCCCTTCAATACATCGAAGGAGGGCGGTCTGGGGCTTGGGCTGGTCATCTCACGGGATATCGCTTCCGATTATGGCGGGCGCGTTGACGTGGAAACCGGTGAAAACGGGACGTGTTTTTCTGTTTATCTGAAACGGGCATGAAATGACGATGAGCGGTACGGTTTATCTGGTCGATGACGATTCCCAACTGCGCAAGGCCATGCGCCAAACGCTGGATCTGGAAGGCATGACGGTCATGCCGTTCCCAAGGGCGGAACAGGCTCTGGAGGCCCTCTCGATAGACTTCGACGGGGTCGTCATCACGGATGTGCGTATGCCCGGCATGGACGGCTTGCAATTTTTTGAGCGTCTGCGCCAGATCGACCCCGATCTGCCAGTCATCCTGATTACCGGCCACGGTGATGTGCCGATGGCGGTCGCGGCTCTTCAAAAAGGCGCTTACGACTTCATTTCCAAGCCGTTTCCGGCAGAGCGCATGGTCGAAAGCGCGCGCCGCGCTCTCGAAAAGCGCCGGCTAGTCATGGAAAACCGGGCTTTGAAACGTGTGGCCCTGCAAGCGGAGGACGATCTTCCTCTCATCGGCCAGACACCCGCCATGGAGCGGTTACGCAATACTTTGCGCCACATTGCCGATACGGATGTGGACGTGCTGGTAGCCGGTGAAACCGGCAGCGGCAAGGAAGTGGTGGCGACGGCCCTTCATCGCTGGAGCAAACGTCGCGCGCAGGGAAATTTCGTCGCACTGAATTGCGGTGCATTGCCAGAGACTGTCATCGAAAGCGAGTTGTTCGGTCATGAGGCTGGCGCGTTTACCGGGGCGCAGAAAAAACGCATAGGGCGCATCGAACATTCCAGCGCAGGCACCCTGTTTCTGGATGAAATCGAGAGCATGCCGCCCGCCGTACAGGTCAGAATGCTGCGGGTTCTGGAGATGCGTAAGGTTTCGCCTGTCGGTTCCAATGAAGAGCGCGCCGTCGATATTCGTGTGGTCGCGGCAGCCAAGGTTGATCTCGGAGACCCCCTACTGCGTGGTGATTTTCGCGACGATCTTTATTACCGTCTCAATGTCGTAACGCTGTCCATTCCGCCTCTTCGCGAGCGGAAAGCGGATATTCCACTGCTGTTTTCGCACTTCATCAAAAAAGCGTCGACGCGTTTCGGCATGCCGGTGCCGGGCATCACTTCCACCGTTTCGCGCTATCTCAATGACTATGACTGGCCGGGAAATGTCCGCGAACTTGGCCACTTTGCCGAACGTGTTGTGCTGGGTCTGGAGGGTTCGGGAGCAGATAACCCATCCGCCGATGCCCGCGTAACGTCAGGGACACTTTCTGAGAGAATGGACCGGGAGGAGGCGCAGATCATCCGCGAAACGCTGGAGAAATTCGATGGCGATGTCTCTAGTACCATTGGCGCGCTGGGGATCGCCCGTAAGACGTTCTACGACAAGCTTCAACGGCACAATATAAACCGGACGGACTATGTCCGGAAGGGATCATAGTTCCTCATTCCCGTCACAAGGACAGGAATGAGGAAATTGCAATCTATCAGCCCGCGACGCAGAAATGGTTCTGCCCATCGTAACCCATGTAGGTTCCGGTGCGGGAATTGAAGCTGCCATAACGCTGCGAGCAGTAATCATACCAGGCCGACGTCCAAGGCTCGATCGTGCGATAGGTTGGCCGAGGCTGATAGGCGCGGCGAGTATCGTAAACCGGCTGCGCGCGGTAAACCGGGCGCGGTGCCTGGCGATAGTAGTAGTTATCGTCAGGCTCGTTGTAGGTGTAGCGCGGCTGATACGTCTGATAGTGACGGACAGGCGGTTCGTCATAAACCCTCTCATCCGAGTAACGCGGCTGGGAAAGGGCGGAGCCGACGGCGACACCGGCGGCAAGGCCAAGCACGCCGCCGAGAAGGGCGTCATCCCTGTTATGGCGACCCCAGTCATCGGCGGATGCGGAGTTCAAGGGAACGATGACAGCTGCAGAGACTGCAAGAGCCAGAAGAGTTTTTGCTGCAAACGAGGCCATTTTCGTTTTCCATCCAAAGGGCAGATGAGCTGCCAGTTGTTATTCAATGGTTAAGAATTAATGGCTTTCGGCTGAACCGGTGCTGAACGAATTGTGGCCGTCCTGGGGCGAAACCGCACTAGATATTCAACATCGCTGCCGGTGCAAAACCGTTCAGCATGCCCAAATATGGTTTTTCGAGAGGGGCCGCATAGGCTCCCCGCTTGGCGGTTTTCAGTCCAAGTGCAATCAGCCCCTCGGCATGTTTAACCGCCGCCGTCACGCCATCGACAACAGGCACGCCGAATTCGGCAGAGAGTTGGGCTGCAAGGTCCGCCATGCCGGCGCAGCCCAGCACGATTGCCTCTGCCTTATCCTCGCGGATTGCGGCCGCAATCTCGAAGCGCAATCGCTCTAGCGCGTTGGAGGCGGGGTCCTCTAGCGACAACACCGGGATATCGGCAGCGCGAACCTTGGCACGATTGCTCATACCGTAACGGTGCACCAGATGCTCCACAGGCAGGCGTGACCGCTCCATCGTGGTGACGACGGTAAATCTTTGGGCGATGAATGACGTCATGGCAACGGCGGCTTCGCAGATGCCGATGACCGGGATTGTCGCAAGTGCGCGTGCGGCATCCAGTCCCGTATCGTCAAAACAGGCGATGATGACGGCTTGTGCGCCTGCTTTCTCGCCCTTGGCAATTTCCGCCAGCATGCCTGGAATGGCAAAGACCTCGTCGTAATAGCCCTCAATGGAAACAGGGCCCATAAGCGAGGTGACGGCGACAATGTCTGTGCCGTGGCCCGCGACGCTTTTGGCGGCGGCTGCGATGGTGGCCGTCATGGAGGCGGTGGTATTGGGATTGACGATGAGAATGCGCATGATGTTTGGGTCAGGCCTTCAACTGGCGGCGGTTGAGATACACGATGAGGCCAAGCGTTGCGGCAATCACCAGGAACGAAAAGAACGTGGTGACCGCACCCAGCGCATAGAGAACCGGTGTCGTGACATTGGTCGTCATGCCGTAGATTTCCAATGGCAGGGTGTTGTAGGTGCCTGACGTCATCAATGTGCGGGCAAACTCGTCATAGGAGAGGGTGAAACCGAACAGGCCGATGCCGATCAGGCTCGGCGCAATCATCGGCAACACCACTTCGCGAAAGGTCTGCCAGGATGTCGCCCCCAAATCGCGGGCAGCCTCTTCATAGGAGGGGGAGAAACGGTTGAAGACGGCGAGCATGATCAACACACCGAAAGGCAGGGTCCAGGTCAGATGCGCGCCGAAGGCGGAGCTGTACCATGACGGTTCCAGACCAAGCTGCTGGAACAGAACGCCGATGCCCAGTGAAATGATGATCGATGGCACCACGAGACTGGCGACTGAAAGATAGAACAAGGGTGTCGCGCCGACGAATTTGCGGCGAAACGCAAGGCCCGCCAGAAGTGACACCAGCACGGTCGCAATCATCACCATCAATCCCAGGAAGAAGGAACGGCGGAAAGATCCGCCGAAGTCACCCACAGCCTGCTGCTGGAAAAGATTGGCGAACCAGTGAACGGATACACCGTTGAGCGGGAAGGTGAGGCCCCCGTTTGGGCCTTGAAAGGCCAGGATCAAGATGGCCGAAAGCGGTCCATAAAGAAAGAGCACGAACAGGGCGAAGAAGAAGGAGAGCACATAGAATTCGCGACCGCGTTTTTCCGAAAACATGTCAAAGCTCCTTTCTGATATCGACGATGCGCAGGATGCCCGCGACCATCAGGAGAACGAGTGCCAGCAGAATGACCGCATTGGCCGCCGCTGCCGGATATTGCAGCAGCGACATCTGGTTCTTCATCATCAACGCCACAGACGCGCTCTGCCCGCCGGACATGACCTGAACCGTGGAGAAATCCGCCATGACCAGCGTCACCACGAATATGGTGCCGATGGCAATTCCGGGCTTTGCCAAGGGAAGAATGACGTTCCAGAGAATTTGCCAGCTGGTTGCCCCCGCGTCACGTGCCGCTTCGACCAAGGATTTATCGATACGCATGAGCGTGTTGAAAATCGGGGTGACCATGAACAGCGTGTAGAGATGCACCATGGCCAGAACCACGGCAAAATCCGAATAAAGCAACCATTCGATCGGGGCCGGAACGATGCCCATATTGACGAGCGCGCTGTTGACCAACCCGTTTCGCCCGAGAACCGGTATCCAAGAGATCATGCGGATGATGTTGGAGGTCAGGAACGGCACGGTGCAGATAAGAAACAGAACCATCTGCATGGTGGTGGTGCGAATGTGAAAGGCCAGAAAATAGGCAACCCAGAAACCGCAAAACAGTGTGATGGCCCAGACGATGGCCGCAAATTTCAAGGTGTTGATATAGGTCTGCCACGTGACCCAGGATCCCAATGTTTCACCATAGTTGAAGGTGACGAAACCGGGATACATCTGGGCAAAATCATAATCCCAGAAACTGACGATGACGATCATCAGAATGGGCAGGGCTAGAAAGAAACCGAGGATCAAGGCAAGGGGTGCCGCCTGCACATAGGCAACAAGCTTTGCCGGAAGCGCAAAGCTGCGGCTTTTCTTGTCCGTCTTGTCGCTAACGCCGATCAGTCTGACTGTTACCACGGCCCGTCTCCTCGCTTTCATGTAGGCGGATGCGCGGACGAAAATCCGCGCATCCCGTGTCATTCTGTTCTTGTCAAGCTGCGATGAATTCGTTCCAGCGGCGGACCATGTAGCGGTCTTCGTCCATGACGGAGTTCCAGCACGCGACCTTGCCCATACGCTCCTGGAAGGAGCCGCCATCGCGCACGGCACCGGCCTTTTCCATGACCTTGCCGTCGGGAGCGATGATGTCGCCCTGCGCGGCCTTGCCTTCGACCCAGTAACCCCATTCGTCGGCGGTCATGTGTTCCTTCGCCGTGTCCATGGCTGCGGAGTAGTAACCCTGACGGTTGAGGTACGCGCCGACCCAGCCGGATGTGTACCAGTTGATGTATTCATAAGCTGCGTCGAGCTTCGCACCCGAAAGATGCTTGGCAAGGCCAAGACCGCCGCCCCATGAACGGTAGCCTTCCTTCAGAGGCTGATATTTGCAGGCGATGCCCTTGGAACGCACGGCGGCAACAGCAGGCGACCACATGGACTGGATGACGACTTCGCCCGATGCCATGAGGTTGACGCTCTCATCGAAGCTTTTCCAGAACGCACGGAACTGGCCGTCCTTCTTGGCCTTGATCAGGAAGTCGATCGTCTTGTCGATCTCTTCTTTGGTCATGTTGCCCTTGTCGGCATATTTGATGTTGCCCATGGCTTCCATGATCATGGCGGCGTCCATAATGCCGATGGATGGAATGTTGAGGATCGCCGCCTTGCCCTTGAACTTCGGGTCCATGATGTCGGCCCAGCTGGAAATGTCGCGGCCAACCAAGTCGGGTCGGATGCCCAGCGTGTCGGCATTGTAGATCGTCGGAACCATTGTGAAATAATCGGTTTCGCCCTTGGCGAATTTCTTGTCGCCTGGCTTCTCCACGAAGCCGACCGTGTGCGGTGCCGTGCCCTGCGCGATGACGCTGTCTGGCGTCAGCTTGCCGTTTTTGAACAGCGGCACGATCTTGTCATAATATTTCAGTTTTTTGATTTCCATCGGCTGGATGACGCCCGACGGATAGACCTTCTTGAGAATCCAGTATTCGATATCGGCGATATCGTAGGAGTTCGGCTGCGTCACGGCGCGCTGTGCTGCCGCATCGGAATCTGTTGCCGTCATTTCCAGCGTGATGCCGAGGTCGGCCTTGCACTTTTCAGCGATGGCGTTGAGGTTCGACACGCCGGTGCCAAACTGGCGCAGCGTAATAGGGTTCTGCGCCCAGATGGTTGGGAAGCCCGTAATGAGGCCGGAGCCGATGGCGGCACCGGTGGCTGCCGCACCCGCCTTGAGAAGGCCGCGACGCGACAGGCCCTTTTTGCTGTTGGAAGTATGTGTCATGACAGTTCTCCTCTGGTTGCTTTTTGCTTATTTTTCTATCCGGCCGAGCACGATGGCATCTGCCGCATTCCATGAAAGTGGTATTGCTTCACCCACCCTGATTGGTTTTTCGAAGAAGGCGACGTCGCTGAGGATGACGTTGAAATCCTCGATGCCTGCACCAGCCACGACGATCTTCACGCTCGCTCCGTGATATTCGACGTTGGAAACGATGCCGGTGAAACCATGTCCCGGTACGTCAGCCTCAGCCACACGAACGCGGTCAGTCCTGACGGCTATATCCACCAGCCCGTCCTGCATTGCCTCACCCGCTGCGATGAAAGAACCGCCGCCAGGCACATCCATCGTCACCAGTTCGCCGTTCTTTTCTCTCATGCGCCCGGAAATGACGTTATGATTGCCCATGAAGCGGGCAACGAAACCCGTTGCCGGACGCTCGAACACTTCCCGCGGCGTTGCCGCCTGTTCGATGCGTCCGTCATTCATGATGACGATGATGTCGGCCAGCGCCATCGCCTCTTCCTGACTGTGCGTCACATGAACGAAGGTTATGCCAAGCGAGGTCTGGAGCTTCTTCAGTTCCGCACGCATGCGAATTTTGAGAAACGGATCGAGCGCCGAAAGCGGCTCGTCCAGCAGCAGCGCTTCCGGATCGGTAATCAGCGCACGGGCCAGCGCCACACGCTGTTGCTGGCCACCGGACAGCTGGGCCGGGCGGCGGTTGGCATAGGGTTCCAGCTGCATCAATTGCAGCATTTCCATCGCCTTGGCGCGCCGCGCTTCTTTGTCCACACCCTTCATTTTCAGGCTGAAGGCAACGTTATCAATGAGGTCGAGATGTGGAAAAAGAGCATAGGACTGGAACATCATCGCCGTGCCGCGCTGGGCGGGCGGAAAGTCAGTCACCACGGTATTCCCAAGCCGCACATCGCCGCTTGAAATCGTCTCATGACCTGCGATCATACGCAACGTCGAAGTCTTGCCGCAGCCGGATGGGCCCAGCAGGCAACAATAGCTGCCCGCCGGAATTTTAAGGCTGATGGCATGGACGGCGGTCGTGGTGCCGTAGACTTTCGAAACGGAAGCAATATCGATTTCGGCGGCTTTGCTCATGCATGTTCCCCTGCTGTTGTGGAATACTCTGCATGAGCCGTGCCAGTTTCTTGTCGCCGTCGCTAAGTCTCTAGATCAAAAAGACTTTTTGTTTTTGGTTGATATGGGTAGTTTATGGACTTCTGGCCTGTGATTAAAAAATATGCGATTGTTCGCGATAGTGCATAAGGATTGTATCCAATCTTTTGATCGACTGAAGACGTTTCCTATTTTCAGAATTCCCGGTTCGGAGTAGAAGAAACCGGACGACGGATAACAACATGACCATTGCCGATATCAATCCAGAGACAGACGTTACGCAGGAAGATCGCGCGCAGGCCATTCGCGATACGCTTCGTGATGCAATCGTGGACAGACGCCTTGCGCCGGGCACGAAGCTGTCCGAGGCTGAGGTCGGTACCTTGTTCGATGTCAGCCGCACGGTCGTGCGCGCGGCACTTCAGATGCTGGCCTTCGAGGGGCTGGTCAAAACGGAGCGTAATCGCGGTGCCTTCGTCTCCAACCCGACACCGGATGAGGCTCGGCAGGTTTTCTCATCCCGCAGGCTGATCGAGCCCGGCATTATCCACGCGGCGATCGAACGGCTGACGCCCTCTGCCATTGAAGACATGCGCCTCCATCTGACGGAAGAGACCCGCCACCAGCATGAGCGAGGCCCAAGCGCCCGCCGTGCGGAAATCAAGGCATCGGGCGATTTTCATCTGATGCTGGCCTCTGTTGCCGGCAACGCCATTCTTGAAAAATTCATGGCTGAACTGGTTGCCCGTTCATCGCTGGTGATTGCCCTTTACGGGCGCTCAGGCATTTCGAGTTGCGGCCACGGCGATCACGCCTCGATACTGGATGCCTTAGAGCAGGGTGACGCCGAAAAGGCCAAAAGCCTGATGCTTCATCACATCGATCACATCGAAGCCGATCTCGACTTGCGCAACACAGAGGGATTGGCGCTGAAGGATGCTCTATGGTTGTGAGCATCAGCCGCTTGTCGCGACTGATGCGGTAGAAAGGCCTATGCTGCGTAGCGGCTGATCGCAAGATCAGCAGTTTCGATTTCAGGCCTATTGCCGCTGATAAGGTCGGATAAAACGCGCGCGGAACCACAGGCCATCGTCCAGCCCAGCGTGCCATGGCCGGTGTTGAGGTAAAGGTTGCTGTAGCGGGTAGCACCGATCACCGGTGTGCCATCGGGCGTCATCGGGCGCAGACCGCACCAGAATTTCGCCTGAGACTGATCGGCAGCGCCGCCAAACAAATCCTCAATGGAATGCGTCAGTGTCGCTTGGCGCTTCGCCGGCAAATCCTTGTTGAAACCGGCAATCTCGGCCATGCCACCCACACGAATGCGGTCGCCCAGACGGGTCATGGCGATCTTGTGCGCCTCGTCCATGACGGTCGAAACCGGCGCGCGCGCGGCATCAATGATCGGCACGGTTATCGAGTAACCCTTGACCGGATACACCGGCAGGTCGATGTTCAGATGCTTGAGAAGCTGCGGCGTATAGCTGCCCAAGGCACCAATGAAGACATCTGCCTCGATGGTCCCCTTTGTCGTCTCGATGGCCTTGACGCGATTGCCTTCGGTAATGGGGCGCATGATGCCTGTGTTATATAAGAATGTTACGCCAGCCTGTTCGGCAAGCTTCGCCAGTTCAGTGGTGAACATGAAACAATCGCCGGTCTCGTCGCCCGGCAATCTCAGGCCACCGACGATCTTATCCTTCGAGGTAGCGAGACCCGGCTCCACGGCTGCGCAACCGTCGCGGTCCAGAATTTCATAGGCCACGCCACCCGCCTTCAGCACCGCGACATCCTTGCCGATGCCATCGAACTGCTTTTGCGTGCGGAAAACCTCCAGCGTGCCTTGGGTGCGCTGGTCGTATTGAATGCCGGTTTCTTCACGCAGCGCCATCAGGCAATCACGGCTGTATTCCGCTACGCGCACCATACGGCCTTTGTTGACGGCGTACCGCGCGGATGTGCAATTGCGCAGCATCTGGCCAATCCAGCGCAAGGCGGCAGGGTCCAATGTCGGGCGGATGATCAACGGCGAATGCTCCATGAACAGCCATTTCACGGCTTTCATCGGAATGCCTGGTGCTGCCCAGGGGGAGGAGTAGCCAGGCGAAACCTCGCCTGCATTGGCAAAGCTGGTTTCAAGTGCTGCCGCAGGTTGGCGGTCTATGACCGTAACCGAATGACCGGCCTTTGCCAGATACCAGGCGGATGTGACGCCGACGACACCGGCTCCGAGAATGACGATCTTCATGTTGCTCTCACTCGTCTGCGTTTATTGTGTCGCCCGCTTTCAAGCGCGCGTCTGGCTGAATATAGGTGCGGCGATAGCGACGGCCGAGACCCGTTAGAATTTCGTAGGCAATCGTATCTGCATCTTCGGCAATGTCTTCCAGAGATTGATCCGGTCCTATCAATTCAACGAGGCTGCCATGGGTTAAGGTTCCCTCCGGCAGTGCCGAAATATCCAGGCTGATGCTGTCCATGGAAACGCGCCCGGCAATGGGCAGGCGCACGCCGTTGAAATAGGCCGCGCCCCGGCCGCTCAGCGAACGCGGAAGGCCATCCGCATAGCCTGCAGCAATGGTGGCAAGGCGCGTTTCACCCGTCGTGCGTAAAGACCCGCCATAACCGACGAGCGTATCTGCAGGTACGGTCCGGGTTTGCACGACGGCCACATCCAGCCGCACCACTGGCTTCATGGGGTTGGGGCGCGCAGAGGAGGGCGCACCGCCATAAAGCGCGATGCCCGGCCGCATCACGGCATTATGATAGTCCGCGCCCAGAAAGATGCCGCCTGAATTGGCCAAACAGACCGGCGCCTCTGGAAACATTGCCGACGCCTTGCGCAGGACGGCAAGTTGCGCACCGTTGGCGATGTGTTCAGGCTCATCCGCGCAGGCCAGATGGCTCATGACGAAAGTGATCGCAATGCCGTCCAGCAAGTGAGGCGAGGTCTTCAGCGTCGCAAGTTCGGACGACGCCATGCCCAGCCGCGACATGCCGGTATCGAACTGGAGTGCTGCCGGCAGCGTCTTGCACAGCGTCGCCGCATAGGCCGACCATTGCGCAAGTTGCTCCAGAGAATTGATGACCGGCGTTATGTTCATCGCCGCGCAGGATGTCTCGTTACCGGGCTGAAGGCCGTTGAGCACGAAAATTTCCGCATCACCAGCAATGCGAAGGCGCAGCGCTATGGCCTCATCGATATGGGCGACGAAGAAATGACGGCAACCGGCATTGTAGAGAACGGGTGCGACCATATCCGCACCAAGACCATAGGCATTGGCCTTGACCACGGCGCTGGTCACGGAGTTCGAGGCCATGGCCCGCAGCATCAGGTAATTGTCGCGAAGTGCGCCAAGGTCTATTGTCAGATAACCGCTGGCACCACCACTCGCCTTCTGGCGATTGATCGTCATGTCCATCGTCGTTCCCTTATTATTTTCCAACAGACTATTGCAACGATCATCGAATTTTCGCAGTTTGAGGCGTGGATAATTCGAAGATTGGCGATCGAACGCAATTTTCGACGGCGAAACGGAATGATTTTATGTCAGCTTTGGACGCTACCGATCGTCACATCATTCGCGTGCTTCGGCTCAACGCCCGCATCAGCAATGCAAAGCTGGCAGCGGAGGTCGGTTTGTCGCCCTCGGCATGTTTGCGGCGGGTGGATATTTTGGAGCGAGAAGGGGTCATTCGCGGCTACACGGCGCTGACGGGAAGTGCAGCGGGCGGCGAGGTCATCTCAGTCATCGTGCAGATCACGCTCGATCGCCAGACTGAGGATTTTCTCAATCGCTTCGAACATGCTGTCAGACGTTATCCAGAAATTCGCGAGTGCTACCTGATGACCGGTGGCTCCGATTATTTCCTGCGAGTGGAAGTGGAAAGTGCAGGCGATTTTGAGCGCGTTCACAAGGACATACTCTCGAAACTACCCGGCGTTTCGCGCATTCATTCCAGCTTCGCCATCCGCAACGCACTGGCAAGCCCGAAGCCAAGGAACTGAGCGTCAGGCATTCCACCAGCGGTAAAAATGGTGCACAGGTCCGTGACCATGGCCGACATGCAGTTCTCTCCCCGCTGCCAGTGCACCCTGAAGAAACTCCTTCGCCAGCCCAATCGCATCAGCCAGAGAGTATCCAAGCGCCAGATTTGCGGTAATGGCCGATGCCAATGTGCAGCCGGTGCCGTGGTCATTGCGGGTGTCTATGCGCTGCATGGAAAACTCATGCATTCCATCACTGTCCAGCAAAAGATCGACACTTTCCGACCCGCCGCCATGCCCACCCTTTATCAGAACAGCGCGAACGCCGGTTTTCAATATCGCTTCGGCCTGGCGGATCACTTCTGACCCGTTCGTCGCGATGGGTCGCCCACTCAGAAGCGCTGCCTCCGGCAGGTTTGGGGTAGCGAGCAGCGCCAGCGGCAGCAAAGCGCTGCGTAGAGTTTCTATGGCATCTTCCTGCAACAGGCGGTCGCCGGATGTCGCCACCATCACCGGGTCCATGACAATAGGATTGCCAACCTCAAGCAGCTTTGCAGCGATCGTTTCGATGGTCTCGATGCGCGAAACCATGCCGATCTTGACCGCGCTGACATCAAGATCGGACAAAACCGCGTCCATCTGGGCGGCAATCATGTCGGTTGATATGTTTTCGACAGCAGTTACACCTCGGGTATTCTGAGCTGTGATAGCGGTAATGACGCTTGCGCCATAAACACCCAGCGCCGAAAAGGTCTTCAGATCGGCCTGTATGCCCGCGCCGCCGCCACTGTCGGACCCGGCAATTGTCAATGCTATGGCCGTCATCCGCGTGCCTCCAGCGCGAGGTCCACTTGGCGTCGGAAGTCCCCTGTTGCCGCCGCAATATCGACGGCGCGGAACAGAGCGGAAATCAGTGCCACACCATCCGCACCCGAATTTATAACGGGTTCGACCCTCTCCAGCGTGATGCCCGCAATAGCGCCGACGGGCATCTGCGGGCGAGCGTTGCGAAGATAGTTTCTCAGTTCGCGAAGGCCCTCCAATCCTACCGGCGCATCCGGATTGACCTTGGAGACCGTATCGAAAACACCGCCGATGCAGGCATAGTCTGCCTGTGCTTCAGCGACACGCTGGGCGTCAGTCATATTCTTGACGGTCAGGCCGATGATTGCATCACGCCCCAGTAGGCGTCTGGCCGTTTCGGCGTCCATATCGTCCGCACCCAGATGAACGCCATCTGCTCCGGAAGCCAGCGCAACATCGACACGGTCGTTGATGACAAGGGGAACGCCCGTTGCCTTCAGTGCTTCCACCATCAGCCGCGCCTGCTCGATCATATCTCGGGTAGAGGCGTGCTTGTCGCGATACTGGATGATCGTAGCGCCATGCCGTGCCGCAACGGCTGCCAGTTCCGGCAATGGCGCAATATCGGCAAGCGACGCATCCACCAAAGCGTTCAGTCTGTAATCAATTTTCATCGTGCTCAATCCTCGCAAGGGAAAGAATGTCGTTGCCGTCGATAGCGTCCAGCGCATCCAGAAAGGTCGCCTCGAATGTACCAGGACCGCGTGCCTGCGTTGCCGCAAGTTCTGCCGATACGCCGGTTACCGTCAGTGCTGCTGCTGCCGCGAGCAACGGGTCTGATTCCACTGCCATGAAAGCGGCGATGACCCCGCCGGAAAGGCATCCGGTGCCGGTGACCTTCGCCATCCATGGGTGGCCATTGGCGATCTTTGCGCTTCTGGCCCCACCGCGAAGCAAATCCTGCGGGCCGGTCTGGATGCTCAGTGCATTGCCAACATCACCGATGACAGCCATTTCCGCCGCGTTTCCCCGAACGATGGTCGGGTGAAGGGTGATGAGTTCATGGACGAAATCCAGCCGAGATGGCGAGTAATCGCAATGCACGGGGTCGACGATCCAGGGTTTGCCTTTGTCGTTCGCCACGTCCAGCGCCATGCGAATGACCTTGCGGCGTGCGGCATCTAGCGTGCCGAGGTTGATTGTCAGAGCATCTGCCTTGGAAACGAAGCTTTCGATTTCTTCTTCTGAAGATGTCATGGATGGAATTCCGCCAACGGCGGTTATGCCATCGGCAGTAAATTTCTGAACGACGGTGTTCATCAGACAATGAACCCGCGGTCGCTGTTGCCGCACCCGCGCCAGAAGCTCTGTTGCGGTTTGTGCTGTGGGAAAACTCGACATGGGTCATTGAACTCCAGATATACAATCACGGAGACCCAGGTTCAGCGCGGAAAAGAAAAGCATGGCCAGTGGCGACTGTTCCGTTCCTACGCCGGCATGACCCGGATCAGGTTCAAGGGTCCGGCTCAGCGCCATCTCAGCATCGTACGATGCTCCCCTCGGAATGTCTGGAAGGTGTCGTGTTTTAGTTGTGCTGTCAATGACATTCAGGAAGACGCAGGCCGACAAACCGCGTCTTCCTAAAATGTGATCAGGTAATTTGGACGAGCACTTTTTCGCGCACCGACTTCAGCGCAGCATCCGCCAGCTTCAGCGCAACCAGGCCGTCCTGGGCGGAAGGCGAGGGGGCGACGTCGTTTTCGATGGCATCAATGAAGGCGGTGATTTCCGCTGCATAAGCCGCCGTATATCGCGTCATGAAGAAGTCGTGCAGGGGTGGGCGGGTATAGCCGTCCTTGGTGGCGATTTCGATAGACACCGGGCGCTGGTTTTCGGCAGCAACTGAGCCAAGCGAGCCGTGAACCTCGATGCGCTGGTCGTAGCCATAGGTAGCGCGGCGCGAGTTGGAGATAATCGCCTGACGTCCGCTTTCAGTGGTCAGGATGATGCTGGCACTGTCGTAATCGCCCAGTTCCCCGATTTTCGGATCGACCAGAACGGAGCCTGTGGCGAAGACGCTGACAATCTCTTCGCCCAGCAGAAAGCGGGCAATGTCGAAATCGTGGATGGTCATGTCGCGGAAAATGCCGCCGGATACTTTGATATATTCCGGTGGCGGTGCACCCGGATCGCGGCTGGTGATGGTCACCATCTCGACCTTGCCGATCTGTCCGTCATCGATGGCCTTGCGCACGGCGCGGAAATGCGGATCGAAACGACGGTTGAAGCCGAGCATGATCTTTGCGCCGGTTTCTTTGACTACGTCGATGCAGGCTTGCGCACGCGCGACATCGAGATCGATCGGCTTTTCGCAGAAGATTGCTTTGCCCGCACGCGCAAAACGCTCGATCAGATCGGCGTGGGTGTTGGTGGGCGTGCAGATGATGACGGCATCGATGTCGGCGTTTTCGAGCACGGCATCTATGGTGCTGATTGCGCAGCCGGTTTCGTCTGCAATTGCCTGTGCGGCATCGGGAAACGCATCGACCACCGCAACCAGTTTGGCACGTTTGTCGGATGCAATCGCCTTGGCGTGTACTTTTCCGATGCGCCCAGCGCCCAGCAAAGCCAATCTCGTAACCATCGTTTCCTCCCGATATGGTTATCCCGGTCCGTGGAACGTTGATGCGAACTGCGGACCATTTTGGAATATATGTTCCATCTTGCTAGAGCGCCACTTCATGCCTGTCAAGACGTGCCTGACGTCTGGAATGCCTTGGATTGAGAAAGCGCTTACTCTGCGTCCTGCGCTGCAAGCTGGGGTTTCCGCCCCTCGAACAGGCGCGAGCGTGAGCCGTGAAGATGCTGGCGCATCAGCCGCCTTGCGAGATCGCAATCGCGATCGCGAATAGCCTCGAAAATCGCAGCATGTTCATCATAGACATGCTGGAGGCCTAAAATGGAATTTTTAAGCGAAAGACCGTGGAATTGCATTCCAACAGCAATATGGTCCTTCAACGCTTCCATGGCGGTCGAGAAATAGGTGTTGCCGGATGCGTTGGCGATGGCGAGGTGGAACTGGAAGTCTGCATCTTCCCGGTGGCGCTGCCGGTTCGTTGCCTCTTTGAGGGAGGCGAGAGCTCGGCTGATCAGTAGAAGTTCCGCATCGCCATAACGCTCCGCGGCGCAGGCGGCGGCCTCCGGCTCCACCGTCATGCGGAATTCATAACAGTTCTGGAGGTCGGCAATGTTTTCGAGAGGGCTGAAACCGAGCGCTTGTTTAACGCCAATGCTGCGAACAAAACTGCCCGCACCCTGGCGGGAATAGACGAGGCCCTTGTCACGCAATTTCTTCAGCGCATCGCGCACGATGGGTCGCGATACCTCGAATTCGGCGGCAAGGTCATGCTCGGTCGGCAGACGCTCGTCATTTTTGTATGCACCGGATTTTATGGCGTGTTGCAGCCGCTCGTACACGACATCACTCAAACTTTTGCGATGAGAAACCTGTTCTATCGCCCCCATGTTTCCGCCTCTCCACCTGTGACAGTCACGGCCAGTCGAAGAAGTGTATCCTCCGTGCCGAAGCCGCCTGATTTGGTAATGTAGAAGGTGCCGTCGAATTCAGCAACGGGGAGGCCCGGCAAAGCCTCGCCTGCTAAGCCCAGCATGTGGATGCCCCGCTGGTCGAAATAGGCTTCTGCCGTTGCGCCGCCGGAAAGCAGGATCGTATCTCCGGGCTGAGAGAATTTCGCGACGCTTGCAGCCAGCGCGCCAGCGACCTGCAAGGGGCTGGCTTCGGTTTCGGACGGCGTAGCCTGAATGAGCGTGATCGTATGAGCACCACGTTCCTCCGCAGCCGCAACAACGCCGTTGGGTGCGGAGATGTGGAGAAGATCGGGATGGGCTGCTTTCAACCCTGCGACCTGAGCAAGCGTGATCGCGTCGCGTGAACCGATGGCCATTACCATGCGCTTGGAGGGATAGGTGAGGGGTGAAGGCTGACTTTCACCGGCAATGGCCTTCGCCAGCGAAAGCGCACCCACCATCAGCTCATTGTCCTCAATGGTAGCAGCGGCGTCGCGCATGTCGTCGGGCGTCAGCGTATCTGGAAAGCGGCACCGCTTTGCAAGCGCCCCAAGGCGTTGCGCGATGGAGATGGGTGTGTCCACGCCAAAACCGTTAATCATGCCGTTCGAGACGATGCGGCCAAATTCTGGAATGCCGGGCAGAACGATGGCGCGCTCGAAGGCAAGTGCAGCAAGTTCGGCCTCCAGATTGCCTTTCAGGCGAGAGTCTACCTTCTTGAACAGACGGATGCCCGGCTTCATCGCGGCCTTGATGGAGGCAACACGACTGGCTGCCTCATCAGGCGGAATTTCACGGCTGCGTGTCGTTACGGTTATGACGTCTGCATCACCCGCGATGGCTTCCGCAACGAAGGCTTGATTGACAACGACAGTTACCTTCATTCCCGCGGCGGCGAAAGGCGCGGCCGTGTCGAGAGCGCCCGTTAGGTCGTCCGCAACAATCAGAAGTCTGTCAAAATGCCTGTTCATTCCTGTGGTCGTTCCTCACGTGCAGCCGCGCCAGAAAACGGTCGCGGTTTTCGCGTCTACTTGCGTCATCCTCGGGCGCGACAAGCCCGAGCATGACGAAGAATGAGCAGGCGGCCTAATAGGCCGCCTTATAAATCGACAACACGTCGTCCACAGCCATGTCGCGGGGATTGTTGTTCATCAGGCGGCGGATGGCGTGCGCCTCTTCGGCCCAGCTTTGTAAATCACCTTCGTTTGCCTTGTGTGCCGACAGCTGCATTTCAACGCCTAGTCCCTTACAGAAACCGTAGGCCGCTTCCAAAACACCTTCCGGCTCGTTGGAAACAGCAAGGCCCAGCGCTTCCAGCACTTCGGCAGTCTTGTCCACATGAACAGGCACATTATAGGCCAGCACATGCGGGAAGATGATGGCGTTTGCCAGACCGTGAGGAAGCTCCAACCGGGTGCCGAGCGGGTAGGCCAGCGCATGGCCGGCCGCCGTGTTGACAGGGCCGAGACAAATGCCGCCGTAATAGGAGGCGAGCATCATGCCCGCACGCGCCTCGGTGTCTTTGCCGTTCTGAACGGCGCGGGCGAGATACTTGCCGACGAGGCGGATGCCCATGCGGGCGTAACCGTCAATCAGATCATGTGCATTGATATTGGTAAAGGCCTCAACGCAATGCGCCATGGCATCGATGCCCGTTGCCGCCGTCACCGCCGGTGGGACAGACCATGTCAGTTCCGGGTCGAGAATGGCGATATCGGCCAGAAGATACGGGCTTTCGACTGCCTTTTTCGAATGGGTGCTGCTGTCGGTGATCAGAGCGCGAATACCGGCTTCGGAACCCGTTCCCGCCGTGGTGGCGATCTGCGCCAGACGCGTGCGTCTGCCTGCAACCCTGTTGGGGCCGACGACATCGTCCAGAGACTGTTCACCATCCCACAATGCCGCCACCAGTTTTGCGACGTCCAGAACCGAGCCGCCACCGAGGCCGACGACGAGGTCGGGCTTGAGCGCGCGTGCCACTTCGATGGCCGCATCCAGCGCCTTGTCATCCGGCTCCGGCGGAATGTCGGAGAAGACTTTGACATTGCCGGAAAGCTTCAGCCGGTCGACGAAGCCGACCGTATGTTCGGTTGCGATGACCAGCACGCGCTGTGCGCCGTCTGCCCATTCTCCAAGCTTGGCGGAGGCACCTGCGCCGATCTCGAGACGCCTGGGTTGATGCAGGGTAATTGGCCGTGCCATAGCATCCATGATCCCGCTCCTTATTGGTTTTCAAGCGCATCCATGCGCGCCCAGACGGTTTCTCGTTCCGCATCGGAAAGCTCGATGAGGGGAGGATGCACGCGCAGCCAGCCATCATCACCACGACGCTTGGCGACCATGGCCTTGACGGTGGGAAGCTGCACATAGGTGTTGGTCAGCTCTCGCCAGGCGACGATGCGCTCCTGTGCAGCCTTGACCACATCTTCCTTGCCAGCAACGTTCCAGTTGTCGAAGACGATGCGCAGATCGGATGCGACGAGGTTAGAGCTGGCGGTGATGCAGCCCGCACCACCGACTTGCAGCAGTGGCAGCAGCACGGGGTCCGCACCGGCCAGAACGCCGAAGCCGGGGAAGGCAGCGACCATGGCCTTCATGTTTTCCAGATCGCCGGAACTGTCCTTGATGCCGACGAAGACACCGGGGAAATCATTGCGCAGTCGGGCGATGACATCGTGGGGAATGGCAACGCCGGAGACCTGCGGAATGTGGTAGAGAATGACCTTCAGGCGGTTATCCTTCACACATTCGACCACCTTGGCATAGGCGCGGTAAATACCCTCTGCGCTCACGCCCTTGTAGTAGAACGGCGGCAGCAGAACGACGGCGGGCACACCGGCCTCGACCGCATGGCGGGTCAGTTCGACGGTGTCGGAAACGGCTGTCTGGGCCGTGCCGGGCATAAGCCTTTGCGCGGGAACGCCGCCTGCAATCGCCTTTTCCAGAATGTCCATGCGCTGTTTCAGGCCGAAGGAATTGGCCTCGCCGGTAGTGCCGAGAAGCGCCACGCCATCGCAGCCTTCTTCGATCAGCGCCTTGCAATGGGCAGTGAACAGGCGGAAATCCGGTGTGCCATCTGCGGCAATGGCGGTGGTCGCGGCGGAGTAGACGCCACTGATTTCGAAGGTCTCAGCCATTGTTCTTCTTCTTTCCTGCAATCAGCTTGCGGGCATATGCAATGGCCGCATTCATGTTGACGTGGTTGGCCTTACCCGTTCCGGCGATGTCGAAGGCCGTGCCGTGATCGACCGAGGTGCGGTCAATGGGCAGGCCGACGGAGACGTTGACGGCGGTGTCGAAGGCGACCAGCTTGATGGGGATATGCCCCTGATCGTGATACTGCGCGATGACCAGATCAAACCCGCCCTGATAGGCGCGGTGATAGACGGTATCGGCTGAGATGGGGCCATAGACGTCAATGCCCTCGGCGAGGGCCTGCGCGACCGCTGGTGCGATGAACTCATCATCTTCCGTGCCGAACAGGCCGTTTTCGCCGCAGTGCGGATTGATGCCGGCCACCGCGATCTTCGGCCTGTCGTAGCCGATGCGCTTGAGGTGGTCGTTACCGGCGCGAATGGTCGCCAGAATGCGCTCCGGCTTGGCGCGGCTGATGGCATCTTTCAGGGAAACATGGGTGGAGACATGGATGACCTTGAGGCGGTCGGATGCCAGCAACATGAAGGCGGATTTCGAACCAGTGAGCGAGGTCAGCATGCCGGTGTGGCCATCATAATGGTGGCCTGCGGAGTTCAGCGCTTCCTTGTTGATCGGCGCCGTGACGATGCAGCCGATCTTGCCGGCGGTTGCCGCCTTCACCGCGCTATCGATGAAGCGGAAGGAGGCATCGCCGGACACGGCGCTGAGCTTGCCCCATTCGACCGGTGCCCCTTCTATGTCGATATTCTCGACAAGGCCGGTGAGGTCCAGATCGGAGCCGAGCGCGGCGCGGGCGGCTTCAAGCTGTTTGAGGTTGCCGAAAATGCGGGTATTGGCCCGGTCTTCCGCGCTCATTTCGGATAGTGCCTTGATGGTGATTTCAGGGCCGACGCCGGCCGGATCACCCATGGTTATGCCAACGATATCGCTCATGCGTTTTCTCCGTCGATCCAGCCCTTGTCGAGGCGGACATATTTGATGGCGCGACGATGGTAGGTATAGGCGAGGTGCAGCGCACCGTCCTTGCCTTCCAGAAGCGCCGGATAGGACATTTCCTTGTTGCGGCCATCCACCGAATTGTTGGACAGGCAGGTGCCGGGGCCGTCTTCAACGATCCGCCGCTGCGGGAAGCTCTTGCCGCCATCCGTGGAGACGCAGAGCGTCACCGGCGCACGCGGCACACCCCAGATGGGTGTGATTCCGCCTTCCGCATTGGGGCGGTCATCGTCTTCGCCCAATTCGTCATACAGCGATTCCCGACGTGCATCCGAGGTTGCAGCAGAGACCGGATTGCACAAAAGCGCCACGCGGCCATCGGCAAGGCGGATGGCCGCGATGGAAGAATTGTTGTTGGGAACGTCGGTTGCGACAGGCGCAGACCAGCTGCGGCCGCCGTCATGGCTTTCCGTGCGATAGACGAAATCCGACTGGCGGCGGCGGAAGAAGGCGGCCATGTCCTGCCCGTCCAGCGGCACGATGGTCATGTGCACGCAGCCAAAACTATCCGGCACTTCCGTCACGGACCATGTCTTGCCCTCATCTTTGCTGACGGCGACGGCTGCGGTGTCATGCGTGCCGGTCCATTTCGCGCCGGGGCGAGGATTGCACAGAAACAGCGGCAGCATCCACGCGCCATCATCGCGGCGCACGATGGTCGCGCGAATGAAAGTGCCATTGGCAAGACCGATGTCGCGTGCCGGGCTGGAGGTGATCTTGCCGTTTTCAAACGCAAGATCATGCGCCATCACGCGGCTCTCATCCTGATTGCCGGAGGGCTGCGCCGTGTGGAAAAGCGCGATCTTGCCATTGGGCCTGACGAAAATCATCGGGTTCTGTTCGGAGCGCTCAGTATCATGGCTCGCCAATGCTGCCTGTGACCACGTGTCGGCACCATCGCCCAAGGTGGAGATGTGAATGGAGATATCCGACTTACCTTCCAGCGTGCCGCCAAACCAGGCGCAGGCCAACGCGCCACCGGGCAGAAAGCTGAGGAAGGCTGCGTGATTGTGGATTTTCGGTGAAGGCAGGTAAGCCTCTTTGCGTCCTTCGCCTGCCGCAAAAAGATGACCATCCATCTTTGCCGCAATCTCTTCAGGCGTCATAAAATTCCTCCCGTCACATCGGTTATTAACCGGGATAATCAGCTTGTAAACAAATGTTGTCAAGTTGGATTGGTTTTCTATTTCCCTCTATAGGATAACAAATTTCGTAAAAAATTAAATTAAAACAGTATGATG